>NZ_SDIG01000251.1:0-6819 GCF_004122755.1 Streptomyces sp. TM32 | reverse complement strand
GGCGAGGTGCCAGGGGACGGCGGCCCCCGCTCCACGCCGGCCGCCGTCCCCTGGCACCTCGCCAGGGAGATCGCCCGGAGAGCCGTGACCGAGCCGCCCGCGCCCCGGACCTCGGCGCTCGGCGCCGCGCTCGGCCGTACGCTCGCCGCCCCGCTCACCGCGCTGACCGACCTGCCGTCCTTCGACACCTCGGCGATGGACGGCTGGGCGGTCGCCGGCCCCGGCCCCTGGCGCCTCGACCACCCCGCCGACACCCCCGAAGCCGATCTCCCGCCCGGCATCCTCGCTGGTCACACCGCCACCGACGTGCTCCTCGACGGTCATGCGATCGCGATCGCCACCGGCGCACGCATCCCGTCCGGGGCCACCGCCGTCCTGCGCAGCGAACACGGCGAGGTCCGTGCCCCGAGCGGCGGCGGGCGGCGGCTGTACGCACCGCAGCCGGTGCCGCCCGGCCAGGACATCCGTCCGCGCGGCCAGGAGTGCCGCCGCGGCGACCAACTGCTGCCGGCCGGCGCCCTGGTGACCCCCGCCGTCCTCGGCCTGGCCGCGGCGGCCGGCTATGACGAGCTGACCGCCCATCCCCGCCCGCGCGCCGAAGTCTTCGTCCTGGGCGACGAGTTGCTGGACGACGGACTGCCCCAGGAAGGCCTGATCCGTGACGCGCTCGGTCCGATGCTCGTCCCCTGGCTGCATGCGCTGGGCGTCGAGACGCCCGCGGCGCGTCACCTGGCCGATGACGCCGACACCTTGTACGCCGCGCTCGCCGCGTCCACCGCCGACGTGGTGATCACCACCGGCGGCACCGCGTCGGGCCCCGTCGACCATGTGCACCCCACCCTGCGCCGGCTGGGCGCGGAGGTGCTGGTGGACGGTGTGGCGGTGCGCCCCGGCCATCCCATGCTGCTCGCCCGACTGGCCCCGGGCAGGCACCTCGTCGGCCTGCCGGGCAACCCCCTCGCGGCGGTGTCCGGGCTGTGCACGCTCGCCGAGCCCCTCCTGTGCGCGCTCGCCGCCCGCCGCCCCGCCCCGCCGTACCGCGTGCCGCTGGCCGCTCCCGTCCACGGGCATCCGCACGACACCCGGCTCGTTCCGGTGGCTTACCGCGACGACGAGCGGTACGGCCTGTCGGCGGCGCCGCTGCACTTCCGTGGCCCGGCCATGCTCCGCGGGATCGCCGCCGCCGATGCGCTGGCGGTCGTTCCGCCCGGCGGCGCGAAGCGCGGGAACGGGGTCGAACTCCTGGAAATTCCCTGGCCGGCGGGTTGGTCGGCGGGCTGGGCACCGGACGCGCCGACGGACTGGCACGCCTCGGGGGAGCGGTAGGCCCGCCGCCACCGCGGGCCGCGCGGATGCGCCCGCGCCGTCCGGTACGGCGGGTCAGTCGCTCGGCACCGCCTGCCGGATGGTGATCACGCGGTCGGTGAGCTCCAGCGTCGCGGCCTGCGGGTCGGTGTAGTGCAGTACCCGGTGCCCCCGTACCACCGCCACGACCAGGTCTTCGAGCTCGCGGGGGGAGCGGCCCGCCTCGCTCCGGGTCACCGGCCGTTCGTCGAGGTCCAGCCCGCTCCCGTACGTCAGCAGGTCCTCCAGGATCGTGCCCACGTGCGGGCTGGCCATGGACATCCCCAGCAGCCGGCCCGCCGAGCTGGAACTCGTGATGACCAGGTCGGCTCCGCTCTGCTTCAGCAGCGGTACGTTCTCGTCCTCCCGGACCGCCACCACGATCGAGGCGTGCCGGGTGAGTTGGCGTGCCGTCAGGGTGACCAGCGCGGCGGTGTCGTCCCGCTGGGTCGCCACGACCACGCGCGCGGCACGCTGCAACTCGGCCCTGGTCAGGGTGTCGGAGCGGGTCGCGTCGCCGTGCACCGCCACGAAGCCGTCACTGCTGGCGGCGTCCACGGCGGTCTTCTGCGGATCGACCACGACGATCTGCTCCCGGGGGACGCCCTGTCCGATCAAGGTCTCGATGGTGCGGCGGCCCTTGGTCCCGTATCCGATGACGACGACGTGATCTCGCATGCGGGACCTCCAGCGGTGGATGCGTACCTGGTGCCGGGTGCGCGCGGTGAGGACTTCGAGCGTGGTGCCGACCAAAATGATCAGGAACAGCACCCGGAGCGGCGTGATGACCAGGATGTTGGTCAGGCGTGCGCCATCGCTGACCGGGGTGATGTCGCCGTAGCCGGTGGTCGAGAGGGTGACCGTCGCGTAGTAGGCCGCGCCGAGGAAGGTGACCTCGTCGTGGGCGTTGTCGCGGTACCCGTCGCGCTCGAACCAGACGATCAGGGTGGTGACGGCCAGCACCGCCAGCGCCATGAGCAGCCGGCGCAGCACCTGCTGGAGCGGCGGCGTCATCCCTTGCGCGGGCAGGACGATGGAGCGGCCGGCCTCCGCGTCGTCCTTGGCTTCGGCGCTCGACAGCGACCAAAGAGAGCGGAACAGCGGGAATCTGGCGGTCCTGCGGCGCGGTTGCTGCTCGTCGCTCATCCGGCCGCCTCTCCCTGAACGGCTCGATCCGCGGCGGTCTGTGAGGGGGACATGGCTCCCATGCTCCGTGATCCGGAGGCTCGTGCGCACACGGTGGTCACCGGACCGGTGGCGGACGACGGCGCCGCGCGGCCGGCGGTGCCCGGTGCGCCGAGCGCCCAACGGGCCGGCCTCTGTGCAGGTGGGAAGGCTGGCCCGGTGGTGATCCGCGGGCCCCGCACCGTCGCCCTGTACGCGGACGACGAGTAGCCTCGCGCCCATGCGAGCGATCACTATCCCGGAGCCCGGTGGCCCCGAAGCACTTGTCCGGGCGGACGTGCCCGATCCCCAGCCCGCTGAGGGCGAGGTCCTGATCGAGGTTGCGGCCAGCGCCGTGAACCGCGCGGACCTGCTCCAGCGTCAGGGCTTCTACGACCCGCCGCCCGGCTCCTCCCCGTACCCCGGCCTGGAGTGCTCGGGGCGGATCACCGCGCTCGGCCCCGGTGTGCACGGCTGGGCCGTCGGCGACGAGGTGTGCGCGCTGCTCGCGGGCGGCGGATACGCCGAGCAGGTCGCCGTTCCGGCCGGGCAGGTGCTGCCGGTGCCGGCCGGCCTGGATCTGGTCACGGCCGCCGCACTGCCCGAGGTGACCTGCACGGTCTGGTCGAACGTCTTCATGATCGCTCACCTCCGGCCCGGCGAGACCCTGCTGGTCCACGGCGGTGCCAGCGGCATCGGCACGATGGCGATCCAGCTGGCCAAGGCGGTCGGCGCACGGGTCGCGGTCACCGCGGGCGGCCCCGAAAAGCTGGCGCGCTGCGCCGAGTTGGGCGCCGACATCCTCATCGACTACCGCGAGCAGGACTTCGTGCAGGAGATCCGCAAGGCCACCGACGGGGCGGGCGCGGACGTCATCCTCGACATCATCGGCGCGAAATACCTGCAGCGGAACGTCAAGGCGCTGGCGGTCAGCGGACGGCTGGCGATCATCGGGTTGCAGGGCGGGGTGAAGGCGGAGCTGAATCTCGCCGCTCTGATGGCCAAGCGCGCCGCGATCACCGGCGCCGGGCTGCGGGCCCGCCCGCTGAACGAGAAGGCGGCCATCGTCGCCGCCGTACGGGAGCACGTCTGGCCGTTGATCGCCAACGGTCAGGTCCGGCCGATCGTGGACCGCACGCTCCCGATGGCGGAGGCCGCCGAGGCGCACCGCATCGTGGAGGCGAGTGCGCATGTCGGCAAGGTCGTGCTGACCGTCTGAGCCGACCGGAACGACCGCCCGGCCCGTGCCTGCCCCTCCCGCATGCCCGACGGGTAACCCGCCTGATATGTCTGAGATGCCGTGAATCTCATCACATGTGACGCTGGACGGGTCACTCGACGGCTCGGCACGGGAGGGGCATGTGGTCGCTCCAGGATTCCGTTCGCGCATTGCCACCGGTCTGTTGGTGGCTTCCGTCGTCCTGCCCGTTCCTCTGGGCACCACCCCCGCGGTGGCTGCGGACCGACGGGCCACTCCGGTCGACCGCCCCTCCCAACCAGCCCGCCCGGATGATCAGCGCGACGACGACGGCCGGGACGACTACGGAACCGGCGACTTCGGGCTGGGCGGCTACGCCGACGATCTGACGCCTGGCTCCTCACCGGCCGACGGCCGGGGGACGGGGCGGGCGCACCCCGGGCACTCCGGGGCGTCCGCGCGGGTCCCGGGGCTGCCGGACCACTTCCCGGGCCTGCCGCCGTACGCCCTTCCGGGGTCCTCGCACCGGCCTCCGCATCATCACTTCGGTGGACGTCGCGGGCACGGAGAGTGGCGTCACCACCCGCATCACCGGTTCGGCCCCGATTTCATCGGGCCGATGCCCCCGTTCGGTTTCGCGGGCCCCGAGGGCAGGGGCAGGGACTTCCCCCGGCGGGGGCATCACGGTCCGCCCGGCCCGGGAGGCCCGCCCGGTGCCGACCGTGGGCACTCCCTGCCCGGCCGGCAGGCACCGGCGCGGAAGCACTCCAAGCCCGCGGGGTCCGCATCCCGTGGGACGGCCGTCCCGGCAGGATCGTCCGCCTCGCACCGCCACAACGTCGCTGACCAGCGGGCCGTGCGCTCCTATGACGTACTGCCGCCGCTGCCGACTGCCGCCCCGAAGAAGGACGGTCCCGTGCCGGACGGCGTGGACGGTGAAACGGCGACGGACCGCCCCTACGCCATGGAGACGCCCGCAGCCCCGGTGGAGCGGGTCCTGCCGATGGGTGCCGGTCTTGCCCTCACCGGCCTGGGGCTGGCCTTCTTCGCCCTTCGGCTGCGCCGCAGCTGAAGTCCGACGGTTTCACGTGAAACAGCCGGGAATCGCTTGTTTCACGTGAAACCGCGGCAGCTGTATCCCCTCGGAAGGGTGGATCACGTTCTCCAGGGGGCACCACCGTTCATAACCCCTGGTGCGAGAGAATGGCGGCATGGATATGCCGATGAACGAACGGTCGCAGGAGAACCCGCACGTCCTGGTTGTCGGCCCGGACGGCATGGCGCTCGGCAGCGCCGGCTCCGGTGGCGGGGACGGCGAAGAGTCCCGCGAGACGCCGGTGACGGACATGGTCGAACAGCCTGCGAAGGTCATGCGCATCGGCAGCATGATCAAGCAGCTGCTGGAAGAGGTGAAGGCCGCGCCTCTCGACGAGGCGAGCCGGGTCCGTCTCAAGGAGATCCACGCCAGCTCGGTCAAGGAGCTGGAGGACGGGCTGGCGCCCGAACTGGTCGAGGAGCTGGAGCGGCTGTCGCTGCCCTTCACCAATGAGTCGGTGCCGACGGAGGCGGAGCTGCGGATCGCCCAGGCCCAGCTGGTGGGCTGGCTGGAGGGTCTCTTCCACGGCATCCAGACCGCGCTGTTCGCTCAGCAGATGGCGGCTCGTGCCCAGCTGGAGTCGATGCGCCGTGCGCTGCCGCCCGGCGTCGCGGCGATGGACGGCGAGGAGGGGCAGCCCGGTCACGGAGGCGCCCGCTCGGGTCCGTATCTCTAGGGAATTCCCTGGAATCGTCGGCCGGGGCCGCCGGCACGCCGCATACACAGACAGAACGGGCCGGCACGCAGGGTGCGTGCCGGCCCCTCCGTCAGGTACCGGAGACCCGTGGGCCGGTTGCCGTCAGTCGCTGCGGCCGGTCGAGATGGTCAGGTCGATGGTCTGGTCCGTGTCCGGGTACCACCAGCTGACAGCGGCCGGGCTCTGATCCGTGACGGTGTTCTTGCCCCAGATCGAGCTGTCCTCTTCGTCGACGATCTTGTACTTCCAGCCGGCCGCCTCGATGCACTTCTTCACCGAGTCCAGGTTCTTGAAGCGGAACGACGGGACGAGGATCTTGCCCTTCTCGCTGTAGCTCTTGGTCGGGTGGGTGCACTCGGACGTCAGGATCGTCGCCGTCTTGTCCTCGGGCCGGACGCTCTCGGTGGGTGAGGAGTACGACGAGTACGTCGGGGTCGGGGTCACGCCCCCGCCGTGGTCCTCGCTGGAGCCGGCGCTCAGACCGATACCGATCGCGATCGCGGTGACCACGACCACACCGATGATCGCCGAGATGACGATCACCGCGGAGTTGCCCTTCCGGCCGCCGGGACCGCCGGTCGACGGCATCGAAGCCGTGACGGGCGGGGGCGGCGGGGTGTACGCCTGCGGGGGTGGGAACCCGCCCGCGTTGAACGGTGCCGGGGCGGGCCCAGGCGTGGGCGTCGGATAGGCGTTGTTCGGCGGCGGGGGCGTCGACGGCCCGAACCCGGCCGCCTGGGTCGGCTGATACGGCTGCTGCACGTTCGGCGGGGCCGGAGTGTGCGGGGCGCCGGAAGCGGAGGGGAACACCGCGGAGGAGACGGACGAGCCGCTGGTGCGTGCCGGCGGGCCCCCGCCGATGATCAGCGGTGTCGCGCCGGACTGCCCGGACCCGACGATCCGCAGGCATTCGTCCCGCATCGCCTCCGCGGTGGGGAACCGCTCATTGGGGTTCTTCTTCAGCGCCCGGGCCACCAGCGCGTCCACGGCCGCCGGCAGCGAGCTGTTGATGCTCGACGGGACCGGGGGCTCTTCCTGGACGTGCGCGTAGGCGATGGCGAGCGGGGAGTCCGCGTCGAACGGCAGCTGGCCGGTCAGCAGCTCGAAGAGCATGATGCCGACGGAGTAGAGGTCGGAGCGGGCGTCCACACCGCGGCCCAGCGCCTGCTCGGGCGACAGGTACTGCGGCGTACCGACGACCATGCCGGTCTGCGTCATCGACGTCACGCCGGACTGCATGGCCCGGGCGATGCCGAAGTCCATGACCTTGACGGCGCCGCTGTTGGTGATGATCACGTTCGCGGGCTTGATGTCACGGTG
>NZ_SDIG01000250.1:0-6840 GCF_004122755.1 Streptomyces sp. TM32 | reverse complement strand
CCCGCCACCCACCACTCAGCAACCGGGACCCCACCCCACCACCACTTCCGCTCCCGCCGAAGGCGGGCAACAACTCACAGAAGCCACACGGCGGGTCACCCGGCAACGTGGGAAAGAGCGCGAAGCAACCCCTGAGGACGAGGATCCGCTGTCACGTTGCGCTGCATTCCGTTGGTGACGTAGCCGAAGGCCAGGCCCGTCGTGGGGTCGGCGGCCGCGAGGGCGCCTCCGCGCCCAGGATGACCGAACGAGCCGGGCCCCAGGAGAGGACAGGCGGAGCCATGCAGCATGAAGCCCAGGCCGAAGCGAGTGTGAACGAGCAACGTGCGGTCGAGGCCGGCGGACTCCTCGGTGCGGGCGAGGGTGAGCGTGGCGGGGGCGAAGAGCCGGGGGTGGCCGTCGACGGCGCCGATGAGGGCGGCGTAACAGCGGGCCAGGGAACGGGCGGTGGCGACGCCCGCGGAGGCGGGCAGCTCGGCGGCCCGGTAGGCGGGGTCGTTCTCGTCGGGGGCCGGGGAGATCGCCGCGAAGGCACGGCTGGTGAGCGAGTCGGGATCGGCGTACGCCTCGGCGACGGACGGCTTCGGGCGGACGCGGAGCCCCGTCGCGGCCGGCGCGGCCGGTGGCTCGACGGGGGCGAGGCGGCCGACGCGGGACCGCTCGGCCTCGGGGAGGCCGAGCCACAGGTCGAGGCCGAGCGGCCCGGATATCTCCTCGGCGATCCAGCTGCCGATGGTGCGACCGGTGACCCGCCGCACCAGCTCGCCGAGCAGCCAGCTGTAGGTCTGGGCGTGGTAGCCGTGCTCGGTGCCGGGTTCCCAGGCGGGCGCCTGGGCGGCGACCGCGGCGGGGCCGCTGACACCGTCGATGGCCTCGGCGGGGGTGAGCGGGGTGTCCAGCACCGGCAGCCCGGCGCGGTGCGAGAGCAGGTGGCGGACGAGGACCCGTTCCTTGCCGGCGGCCTTGAACTCGGGCCAGTACGTGCCGACCGGGGCATCGAGGTCGAGCTGTCCGCGCTGGTGCAGCAGCAGCGGGACGACGGCGGCGATGCCCTTGGAGGCGGAGCGGATCACCTGGGCCGTACCGGCTTCCCAGGGGGCGGCCTCCCCCTGGGCGTCGCCGTCCTTCGTGCCGCCCCACAGGTCGACGACCTTGCGCCCGTGCTGGTAGACGGCGACCGCCGCACCCCGCTCACCGCGCCGTGCGAAGTTGGCCATGAAGGCGTCCCGGACCGGCTCGAAGCCGTCCTCGACCGTGCCCTGGACGTCCACCACTGATTCCCGCTTCCCGCTCATCCGTCGCTTTCGTGACCCATCCATGGTGCAACGCGCGGGTCAGTGCTGATGACCAGGACGGTGACGGGTGGCGTTCGTCACACGGCTCGGCCGCCGTGGTGGGTCACAGCGGGACGTCGACCGAGCGCGGGGCGAAGCCGAAGGGGAGCTCCAGGCGGTGGGTGCGCATCAGTTCCTCGTCGCACAGCAGCTGCTGGGTAGT
Organism: Streptomyces sp. TM32; assembly: GCF_004122755.1. Lineage (NCBI taxonomy): Bacteria > Bacillati > Actinomycetota > Actinomycetes > Kitasatosporales > Streptomycetaceae > Streptomyces > Streptomyces sp. TM32. The sequence continues at coordinate 5,343 of NZ_SDIG01000250.1, read as the reverse complement.
GCCATCGGCGACGAGCACGCCTCCGGAGAGCACGACGGACCGCGGGCAGAGCTCCAGCGCATACGGAAGATCGTGGGTGACCATCAGGACGGTGACGTCCAACGACCGCAGGATGTCGGCGAGTTCGCGGCGCGAGGCCGGGTCGAGGTTGGAGGACGGCTCGTCGAGGACGAGGATTTCCGGCCGCATCGCCAGGACCGTGGCGACGGCGACCCGGCGGCGCTGGCCGAAGGAGAGGTGGTGCGGCGGGCGGTCGGCGAAGTCCGCCATGCCGACCCGGGTGAGTGCTTCGGTGACGCGGGCGTCGAGTTCCGCGCCGCGCAGTCCCGCGGCGGCCGGCCCGAAGGCGACGTCCTCGCGGACGGTGGGCATGAACAGCTGGTCGTCGGGGTCCTGGAAGACGATGCCGACGCGGCGGCGGATCTCCGCGAGGTTCTCCTTGGCGACCGGGAGCCCGGCGACCGCGACGGTGCCGGCGCCCGCTTCGAGGATGCCGTTGAGGTGGAGGACGAGGGTGGTCTTGCCGGCGCCGTTGGGGCCGAGGAGGGCGACGCGTTCGCCGCGGCCGACGGTCAGGTCGACGCCGAAGAGCGCCTGGTGGCCGTCGGGGTAGGCGTAGGCGAGCCGGGAGACGGCGAGGGAGGGGGCGGGTGCGGTGGTGCTCAAAGGGTCCATCCCAGGAGGCAGACGGCGAGCGCGGCGAACGGGAGGGCGGCCGCGCGGGTCCATTGTGTGCGGGTGGCGGTGGTGGCGTCGATGACGGGCATGGAGCCGGTGTAGCCGCGGCTGACCATGGCGAGGTGGACCCGCTCACCGCGCTCGTAGGAGCGGATGAACAGCGCGCCGGCGGACTTGGCGAGCACGCCCCAGTGGCGGAGGCCGCGCGCCTCGAAGCCACGGGAGAGCCGGGCGATCCGCATCCGGCGCATCTCGTCGGTGATCACATCGCCGTAGCGGATCATGAAGGAGGCGATCTGGACGAGCAGCGGGGGCATCCGCAGGCGCTGCAGGCCCAGCAGGAGTTCGCGCAGTTCGGTGGTGGCGGCGAGCAGGACGGACGCGGCGACGCCCAGTGTCCCCTTGGCGAGGATGTTCCAGGCGCCCCAGAGGCCGGACGCACTCAGGCTCAGGCCGCCGACGTGGACCCGCGGGCCCTCGGCGACGAACGGCATCAGCAGGGCGAAGGCGACGAACGGCACCTCGATGAGGAGTCGTTGGAGCAGGAACCGGGCGGGGACGCGGGCGGTCGCCGCGGCGGCGGCGATCAGCAGCGCATGGAGCCCGAACGCCCAGAAGGCCTCGCGCGGGGTGGAGACGACGATGAGCACGAAGCAGAAGACCGCGGCGATCTTGCAGTGCGCGGGCAGCGCGTGGACCGGCGAGTGCGCGTGCCGGTAGAGCTTGTGCGTGTGACCGGCGCCCATCTCAGACCTGCTCCGGCGTCGGGCGCTCGGCGGCCGGCGCCGCGGCCTCGCCCGGGCCGGCGCTCCGGCGGCGGCGCAGCACGAGGAAGACCCCGGTGCCGGCCGCGAGCGTGGCGCCGACGCCGATGATCCCGGCGAGGCCGCCGGCCAGCCTCGGGTCGGTGATGTCCTTGACGCTGTAGTCGGCGAGCGGGGAGTCCTTGGTGGCGTGGTCCTCGGCCTTGGCGTCGATGCCTTGGTCGTGGGCGACCCTCTCCAGGCCGTCGGGGCTGGTGGAGGCGTAGTAGCTGAGGCCGCCGGCGCACACCACGGCGGCGGCGAGCCCGGCCAGCCAGACGCGGCGGACGGAGCGGCGGGGTGTGGCGGCGGTCGGGACGGCGGCGGGCTCCTCGGCCGAGGCGGTCGCGGCGGCCGGGACGGCGGCGGGCTCCCCGGCCGGGGAGCCGAGCGGCGAGGTGCGCAGTTCCAGCGGGGCGGTCAGGCCGCGTGCGCCGTAGACCAGGTCGGGACGGACGGCGATGACGGCACCGACCGTCAGCGCGGTGATCGCGGCCTCGCCGATGCCGATCAGCACATGCACGCCCACCATGGCGGTGAAGACCTTGCCGATCGGCACGTCCGCGGTCCCGCCGAGCGCGTAGAGGGCGGTGAAGGCCACCGCGGCGGCCGGCACCGACACCAGCGCGGCGACGAACGAGGCCACGGTGATCGAGCGGCGCCGTCGCGGCAGCACCTTCACCAGCCCCCGGAACAGGGCGTAGGCAACCACGGTGGTCACGATCGCCATATCGGTGATGTTCACGCCGAGCGCGGTCAGCCCGCCGTCGGCGAACAGCACGCCCTGCATGAGCAGCACGACGGAGACGCACAGGACACCGGTGTACGGGCCGACGAGGATCGCCGCCAGCGCACCGCCCAGCAGATGCCCGCTGGTGCCCGCCGCGACCGGGAAGTTCAGCATCTGCACGGCAAAGATGAACGCCGCGACCAGTCCGGCCAGCGGCGCCGTGCGCTCGGCACCCGTGCCGCCGCCCTGCGCCGCACCCGCCAGTTCCCGCCGGGCGCCGCGCAGGCTGACCGCGACCGCGGCCGCGGCGACCGCACCGGTCGCCACCGACACCGGCGCGTTGATGAATCCATCGGGTACGTGCATCTCAGGGTTCTCCGCTTCAGGCTCTGCAGCGCACCCATGGTGGTGCCTCCTGCAAATATGTTGCAAGAGCACCCATGATGCGAAACGGCCACGGCGTCGCACGCACGGGGTCCCAGCTGGCCGCCTTCCCGTCGAGGGCACCCGTGTGCGGACGGAGCGCGTGAAGGAAGCCGCGCGCCCCTTTCTGTGCAAAGGGAACGAAACGGCCCGGCAACGCCCCCCTCCCCAAGGGGAGGCCGTTGCCGGGCCCTCCTGGTGCGCCGCTCCCGTCCCCACGGGTGGGCGCCCCGCTCCGGGGGGCCGCGCCGCTCATACAGCGGTCCCGGAGGTCTTGTGCGACGCGGCCGGCGGCGGGTGGCCGCCCGGCCAGATCGCGATGACGGTCCGTCAGACTCGGGCCGGTGTACGCGAGGTGCTCGCGTCCTGGGTGCCGGTGGGCTCGTCGCGCAGGCCCTCGCCCTCGACGTCCACCTGGGGCAGGATCCGCTGGAGCCACCGGGGCAGCCACCACGCCGCGCGGCCCAGCAGGGCCAGGACGGCGGGCACCAGGGCCATCCGGACGAGGAAGGCGTCGAAGAAGACGGCGACGGCGAGGCCGAAGCCGATCATCTTGATCATCGAGTCGGAGGAGCCGATGAAGCCGGCGAAGACACTGATCATGATGACCGCGGCGGCGGTGACCACCCGGGCGCCGTGCCTGAAGCCGGTGACGACGGCCTCGCCGGGGCGTTCGCCGTGGACGAAGGCCTCCCGCATCCGTGTCACGAGGAAGACCTCGTAATCCATCGCCAGGCCGAAGACCACGCCCACCATGAAGATCGGCATCATGCTCATGATCGGTCCGGTCTGCTCGACCCCGAACAGGTCGGCCAGCCAGCCCCATTGGAAGACCGCGACCACCGCGCCGAGCGCCGCCACCACCGACAGCAGGAAGCCGAGGGCCGCCTTGAGCGGGACCAGCACCGAGCGGAAGACGACCATCAGGAGGAGGAAGGCCAGGCCGACGACGAGCGCCAGGTAGGGCACCAGGGCGTCATTGAGCTTCTGCGAGACGTCGACGTTCATCGCGGTGGTGCCGGTGACCAGGGTCCGCGCGCCGGTGTCCGTCGCGATGCCGGCCGTCGTCGACCGGATGTCATGGACCAGGTCCTCGGTCGCGGCGCTGCTGGGCTTGGACTTCGGGACGACGGTCAATGTGGCGGTGTCGCCGGCCTTGTTGAAGGTCGGCGGGGTGAGGACGGCGACGTCTTCGAGGGCGTCCACCTTCTTGGCGACCTGCGCGGCGGCGGACTTGGCGCTCTGCCCCTGGTGCGCGTCCCGGGCGTCGACGACCAGCATCAGCGGGCCGTTGACGCCGGGGCCGAAGCCGTCCGACAGCAGGTCGTAGGCCTTGCGCTGGGTGGTGTGGGTGGGCTGCGCGCCGTCGTCGGGCAGGCCGAGTTCCAGCGAGGCGGCGGGGATCGCGGCGGCGCCGAGGCCGAGCACCACGGCGAGGAGGACGGTGACCGGCCGGCGCAGCACGAACCGCGCCCAGCGGGTGCCCATGTTGGGCCGCCCGGCCGCGCTCGTCGCGCCCTTCCCGTCGGCGCTCTGCCCGTCGGCGCCCTTCGTGGCGCGTGCCTTGCGGGGCAGCACCCGCTTCCCCGCGAAGCCCAGCAGCGCCGGGATGAGGGTGAGCGCGATCAGTACGGCGATGACGACGGTGCCCGCCGCGGCCAGGCCCATCTTCGTCAGCATCGGGATGTTGACGACCATCAGGCCGACCAGCGCGATCACCACGGTCATCCCGGCGAAGACGACCGCGGAGCCCGCGGTGCCCACCGCGCGTCCGGCGGCCTCCTCCCGCTCCCGGCCCTCGGTGAGTTCGGCGCGGTAGCGGGAGACGATGAACAGGGCGTAGTCGATGCCGACGGCGAGGCCGATCATCATCGCCAGCGTCGAGGTCGTACTGGACAGGTCGAGCGCGCTGCTCAGCGCGGTGATGGTGGAGACGCCGATGCCGACGCCGATCAGCGCGGTCAGCAGCGGCAGTCCGGCCGCGATCAGCGCGCCGAAGGTGAGGACGAGGACCACCGCGGAGACCGCGATGCCGATGACCTCGGTGGACCCCGTCTCGGGGATGGCCTGCAGCGCGTTGCCGCCGACCTCGACCGTCAGCCCGTCCTTCCGCGCGTCCTTGGCCGCGTCCTTGAGGGCGTCCTTGGAGGCGTCGGTCAGCTCGAAGCCCGTGACCTTGTAGGTGACTTGGGCGTAGGCGGTGCGGGCGTCCTTGCTGAGGGTCTTGGCGGCGTACGGATCGGCGACCCGGTCGACCTGTCCGGAGCCCGACGTCAGGGCGCGCACGGTGCGTTCGACGGCCGCCTTGTTCGCCGGGTCCTTCATCGTCTCGCCCTGGGGGGCTCGGAAGACCACCCGGGCCGTGGCGCCGTCCGCATTCCCGCCGGGGAACCGCTGGTCGAGCAGGTCGAAGGCGCGCTGGGCCTCGGTGCCGGGGACCGAGAAGGAGTCGGCGGCGGGGGAAGCGGAGGTGGCGGCGCCGACGCCGGCGACGGCCAGCAGGGCCACCCATATGAGGGCGACGAAGCGGCGCCGCCGGAAGGCGAAGCGTCCGAGCTTGGAGAGGAAAGTGGCCACGAGACCGGGTGCTCCCGTCGTGAGAGGGGTGATGGAGGCGTGCGCCATCGCCCCGGCGACGAGAGCGGCGTGCCGGGTACGGAGGCTGGAGATGCAGGGTCGGGCGGGTGAGGTGTCCGAAGGGCGGTACGC
>NZ_SDIG01000249.1:0-6869 GCF_004122755.1 Streptomyces sp. TM32 | reverse complement strand
TCCGCCACCGACGTCGCCAGCACCACCCGGCGCACGCCGGCCCCTCACCTCACGCCTACCCCGTAGCCCCTCATCTCACATTTCGCGTTCCACTTTTCGGGGGTGAACCAGCCTTCACGGAGGGCGAGTTCACCCGCCCCTCCCCACACTCCCGCATCGTGACGCACGCCAGACCCATCTCACCCGCCACCCCACGCGGCACCTCAGCACCCCGGCACCCAGCACCGACAACCAGCGTGCACGTACACCAAAGGCCCGCTCCCCCTGAGGGGAACGGGCCTTCAGCTATCGGCTGGTGCCTATCGGCGAGAACTCAGCTCTGGCCGCCGGCCAGCTTCTCGCGGAGCGCGGCGAGCGCCTCGTCCGACGCCAGGGCGCCGGAGTTGTCCGCCGACTCCGAGGAGTACGAGCCGCCGCCACCGGCGTTGCCGCCGCCGGCCTGGCCGCCACCCTGCGCCGCCGGCGCCGCAGCGCCCTCGGCCGCAGCCTGCTCGTCGGCCTCGCGGGACTTGATGACCTGAGCCTGGTGCTGCTCGAAGCGCTGCTGCGCCTCGGCGTACTGGTTCTCCCACGCCTCGCGCTGAGCCTCGTAGCCCTCGAGCCAGTCGTTGGTCTCGGGGTCGAAGCCCTCGGGGTAGATGTAGTTGCCCTGGTCGTCGTAGGACGCGGCCATGCCGTACAGGGTCGGGTCGAACTCGACCGCCGCGGGGTCGGCACCGAAGGACTCGTTGGCCTGCTTCAGCGAGAGGCTGATGCGACGGCGCTCGAGGTCGATGTCGATGACCTTGACGAAGATCTCGTCGTTGACCTGGACGACCTGCTCCGGGATCTCGACGTGGCGCTCGGCCAGCTCGGAGATGTGGACCAGGCCCTCGATGCCCTCGTCGACGCGCACGAACGCACCGAAGGGAACGAGCTTGGTGACCTTACCCGGGACGACCTGACCGATCTGGTGGGTCCGGGCGAACTGCTGCCACGGGTCTTCCTGCGTCGCCTTGAGCGACAGGGACACACGCTCGCGGTCCATGTCGACGTCCAGGACCTCGACCGTGACCTCCTGGCCGACCTCGACAACCTCGGAGGGGTGGTCGATGTGCTTCCAGGACAGCTCGGAGACGTGGACGAGACCGTCGACGCCGCCCAGGTCCACGAAGGCACCGAAGTTGACGATGGAGGAGACGACGCCGGAGCGCACCTGACCCTTCTGGAGGGTGGTGAGGAAGGTCTGGCGGACCTCGCTCTGGGTCTGCTCCAGCCAGGCACGGCGGGACAGGACCACGTTGTTGCGGTTCTTGTCCAGCTCGATGATCTTGGCCTCGAGCTCCTTGCCCACGTAGGGCTGAAGGTCGCGGACGCGGCGCATCTCGACCAGGGAGGCCGGGAGGAAGCCACGGAGGCCGATGTCGAGGATGAGACCACCCTTGACGACCTCGATGACGGTACCGGTGACGATGCCGTCCTCTTCCTTGATCTTCTCGATGGTGCCCCAGGCGCGCTCGTACTGGGCGCGCTTCTTCGAGAGGATCAGGCGGCCTTCCTTGTCCTCCTTCTGGAGGACCAGGGCCTCGATCTCGTCACCGACGGCGACGACCTCGTTGGGGTCGACGTCGTGCTTGATCGAGAGCTCACGGCTCGGGATGACGCCTTCGGTCTTGTAACCGATGTCGAGCAGGACCTCGTCCCGGTCGACCTTCACGATGACGCCGTCGACGATGTCGCCGTCGTTGAAGTACTTGATCGTCTCGTCGATCGCGGCGAGGAAGGCTTCCTCGTTACCGATGTCGTTGACCGCAACCTGCGGAGTGGTGGCGGTGGTCTCGGTGCTGCTCGTCATGTGGGAAAGGGCTCCGGTACGGACATTGAAGTCGTAGGTACTGCTACGCCGAGAGCCCGTATCGCCTCTGCAGAAGCCGGACAGTGTCAAGGGCGCACCTTCGGGAGAACCGCAAATGCCAGAGCATTCGGAGCGACCCGAATCGCCTCAAAACCGAGGGGACATACATACAGATGCGAGCGCGGCCTGCTCCGTCTGAGGCGCGCAGGCCCGCAGCGCAACTTGTAGCATACGGGGGCAGCCGGACCCGGTCAATGCGCGAACGCGCACACCCGGGGCAGAACGCCCCATAACCGGCACACGCGATGTTCCGCGAGGTCGAACGGCCTCACAGCCCCTGCAGCGACAAGCAGAGCGAACACTACGACGACGGGCGCCATGAACCAAGAGCACGAGCCGGAGGCGACCCGCCGTGACGCCTCGGACACCGAAAGCAGCCGGGCCAGCCGGGGCTGGTGGGACAGCAACGCGGACGAGTACCAGAGCGAGCACGGGGCGTTCCTCGGGGACGACCGCTTCATCTGGGGTCCCGAGGGGCTGGACGAGGCGGAGGCCGCGCTGCTCGGGCCGGCGGCCGAGCTGAAGGGGCGGCGGATCCTGGAGATCGGGGCCGGCGCGGCGCAGTGCTCCCGCTGGCTGGCGGCGCAGGGCGCGCTCCCGGTGGCGCTGGACCTCTCCCACCGGCAGTTGCAGCATGCGCTGCGGATCGCCGACGGGGCGGCGGACGACACCACGGAGCTGGTGGAGGCGGACGCCGGGGCGCTGCCGTTCCGCGACGGCAGTTTCGACCTCGCCTGTTCCGCGTACGGGGCGCTGCCGTTCGTCGCGGATCCGGTGCGGGTGCTGCGTGAGGTGCGCCGGGTGCTGCGGCCGGGCGGCCGGTTCGTCTTCTCCGTGTCCCACCCGATCCGCTGGGCCTTCCCGGACGAGCCGGGGCCCGAGGGGCTCTCGGTGGGGGCGTCGTACTTCGATCGCACGCCGTACGTCGAACAGGACGAGGCCGGGCGGGCGGTGTACGTGGAGCACCACCGGACGCTGGGCGACCGGGTGCGGGACGTGGTGGCCGCGGGGTTCCGGCTGGAGGATCTGGTGGAACCGGAATGGCCGGAATGGAACACCCAGGAGTGGGGCGGCTGGTCCCCGCTGCGGGGGCATCTGATCCCGGGGACGGCGATCTTCGTGTGCACGGCGGCTGCCGAAGCTCCGGTACGAGGCTGACGGACGCAGGTCCACAACGGACGGGCGGGACTCTGCGGGGGGCGACCCGGGCCGGGGCCGTCCTGGGCCGTCCGGGGGCGGAGAGTGTGCCGGCCGGTGGAGGTGGCGGGGGCGGCAGACTGGGGGCGTGATCCGTCGTGACGTCCTCGCCCAGTTGCCCGTCCGTACCGCGTTGCCCGCGCTGCGCGCCGCTCTCGACGGGCCCGGAGCCGCGGTGCTGTGCGCGCCGCCGGGCACCGGCAAGACGACGCTGGTGCCGCTGGAGCTTGCGGGTCTGACGGGCGCGGGGCCGGTGCGGCGGGTGCTGGTCGCCGAGCCGCGCCGGATCGCGGCCCGGGCGGCCGCGCGCCGGATGGCCTGGCTGCTGGGCGAGAAGGCCGGTGAGCGGGTGGGGTTCACGGTGCGCGGGGAGCGCCGGGCCGGGGCCCGTACGGTCGTCGAGGTGGTGACCACCGGGGTGCTGCTGCAGCGGCTGCAGCGCGATCCGGAGCTGGCCGGGGTCGATGTGGTGGTCCTCGACGAGTGTCATGAGCGGCATCTCGACGCCGACACCTCCGCGGCCTTCCTCCTGGACGTGCGGGAAACGCTGCGGCCCGAGCTGGGGCTGGTGGCGGCGTCGGCCACTACGGATGCCGAGGGGTGGGCGCGGTTGCTGGGCGGCTCCGTGGGGGCGGCGCCGGTGGTCGAGGCGGCGGGCGTGTCGCACCCCGTGGACGTGGTGTGGGCGCCGCCGCAGCGGCCGGTGCAACCGGCGCACGGCATGCGGGTCGATCCGGCGCTGCTGGGGCATGTGGCGGCGGTGGTGCGGCGGGCGCTGCACGAGCAGACGGGCGACGTCCTGTGTTTCCTGCCCGGTGTCGGCGAGATCGGGCGGGTCGCCGGGCAGCTGGCCGGGGTGGACGCCGAGGTGCTGCAGGTGCACGGGCGGGCGGCGGCCGAGGTGCAGGATGCCGTGCTGGCGGGCGGGGCCGGCGTGCGCCGGGTGGTGCTGGCGACGTCGGTGGCGGAGTCCAGCCTGACGGTGCCGGGTGTGCGGGTGGTGGTGGACAGCGGGCTGGCGCGGGTGCCGCGGACGGATCATGCGCGCGGGCTCAGTGCGCTGGCGACCGTACGGGCCTCCCGGGCGGCGGCCCGGCAGCGTGCCGGCCGGGCGGGGCGGGAGGCGCCGGGTGTGGTCTACCGCTGCTGGGCGGAGGGCGAGGACGGGCGGCTGCCGGCGTTTCCCGATCCGGAGATCAAGGTGGCCGATCTGACGGCGTTCGCGTTGCAGGCGGCGTGCTGGGGCGATCCGGCGGCCCGTGGTCTCGCGCTGCTCGACGCGCCGCCGGCCGGTGCGCTGGCCGCGGCCCGGGAGGTGCTGACGGCGGTCGGCGCGGTGGACGCGGAGGGCCGGGCGACCGACCGGGGCGTCCGGATGGCGCGGCTCGGGCTGCATCCGCGGCTGGCGCGTGCCCTGCTGGACGGGGCGCCCGAGGTGGGCCTGCGGCGTGCCGCGGAGGTGGTCGCGCTGCTCAGCGAGGAGCCGCCGCGGGCGTACGGGGACGATCTGGCGGCCGCGTGGCGCACCGTGCGCCGGGGCGGCGACGCGTATGCGGCGCGGTGGCGGCAGGAGGCCCGGCGGCTGGCGTCGGCGGCCGGTGAGCCGCGGGCCGGGGCAGCCGGCGGGGACGGGGCCGCGGTGGGGGCTGCCGGGGGCCGTGGCGACGATGCCGTTGCCGGGCTCATTGCGGCGCTGGCGTTCCCGGAGCGGGTGGCCCGGACCCGCGGGGGCGGGAGTTTCCTCCTGGCGTCCGGGACGGGGGCCGAGTTGGCGGGGGCGGGTCCGGGGACGCGGGCCGGGGACGGGTCGGGGCTGCGCGATGCGGAGTGGCTGGCCGTCGCGGTGGCGGACCGGCCGGTGGCGGCGGTGTCGGCGCGGATCCGGCTGGCGGCGGTGATCGATGAGGAGACGGCGGGTGCGGCGGCGCGGGCACTGTACTCCTCGGGCGAGGAGGTGCGGTGGTCGGGCGGCGATGTGGTGGCCCGGCGGGTGACCCGGCTGGGGGCGATCGAGCTGGCGTCCCGGCCGCTGGCCTCGCCCGACGCGGGGCTGCTGCGGGACGCGGTGGTGTCGGGCCTGCGGCGGGAGGGGCCCGGACTGCTGCGGTGGCCGGCCGCCGCGGTGTCCTTGCGGCAGCGGATGGCGTTCCTGCACCGGGCGTGGGGTGCGCCGTGGCCGGAGGTGTCGGACGAGGCGCTGCTGGCACGCGTCGACGAGTGGCTGGGGGTGGAGCTCGCCGCGGCACGGCGGCGGGCCGATCTGGAGCGGATCGACGCGGGGCAGGCGCTGGCCCGGCTGCTGCCGTGGGCGACCGGGGAGGCGGCGCGCTTCGACGAGCTGGCGCCGGAGCGCGTCGAGGTGCCGAGCGGTTCGCGGGTGCGGGTGGATTACGGCGGTGAGCAGCCCGTACTGGCCGTGAAACTGCAGGAGTTGTTCGGCTGGCAGGAGTCGCCGCGCGTGTCGGGCGTGCCCCTGCTCATTCACCTGCTGTCCCCCGCCGGCCGCCCGGCCGCGGTCACCGCCGATCTCGCCTCCTTCTGGAAGGACGGATACCGGTCCGTACGCGCGGAGTTGCGCGGCCGCTACCCCAAGCACCCCTGGCCGGAGGACCCTTCGACGGCCGCGCCGACGCGGCACACGACGGCACGGCTCAAGCGGGGCTGAGCCGGAGGAGGGAGCGCGGGTGTTCCGATGTCACCGGGGACGTGACGGACCGCCCCTGCCGGCCCCGCCGCCGGGCGCGGCGGCGGGCGCGGGCCGGCGGGCGGGGGCGGTGCGGGGTCGGCGGCTGCGGGCTTCGAGGTGCAGGCTCAGGGCGAGCAGGGCGGCGCCGAGGGTCAGGAATCCCCAGGGGAGGTAGCGGGTGAGCAGCAGCACGAGGGTGCGCTGCGCTTTCACCAGCGAGACGGTGGCGTCGACGTAGTCGGCGCGCATCGTCACATGGCCGGCGAACGCGGTGACCGTGCGGCCGCCGGGCAGCAGATCGCCGCCGCGCAGCTCCTCCTTGTGGATCTCCTGGCCGTTGACCGGCGCTCCGGTGACCGGCTCCACCCAGAACATCCGCTTGGTGGTGTACCAGCGGGTGGTGCCCATCTTCGCGACGGCCTGCGGGGTGACGCCCTTGACCGGCATCTTCTTGGGGAGTGCGACCTTGGTCCAGGGGATGGTCTGCTCGAAGTAGTAGACCTCCAGGCCGCGGAAGGTGCGGGTCCCCCTGTAGTGGATGGGGGCGGAGGTGCGGGTCTGGGCATCGAAGTAGGCGTAATCGCGCTTCTCGGTGAGGAACGGCCACTTGTATTCGATGCCCTCGCGGCGGACCGGGTCGCCGTCGACCGACTCTCCGGTGGCGTGCACGGGTTCTTGGGAGTGCGCGTCGAAGATGTAGCGCTCGGGGATCTCGGAGACCATCTTTCCGTCGGGGCCGGCGACGTAGGACAGCGCGTCCCAGACGACGACATCGCGGCCGGCGGACTGCTCGATCCGGTCGGATGCGGCGACGTTGCCCTTGAGGGTCTGCACGATGGTGACCTCGGGAACCTGCTCGGCCTTCATCGTCCCGTAGTTGAGGAGCGTGGCGGGCTTCGCCTCCAGGACCATGTCCTGGTACTGGCCGGGAGGGATCTTGGCAAGCCGGGGGAAGGCGTACCACCGCATCAGCGGGGACAGTGCGGTGAAGAAGACGGCGACGGCCAGCAGCACCAGGCTCGCCGTGCGGCGCATGCCGCGGGCCGCTCGTCGCCGGCCGGCGGCGGCGGGGGTCTCGGCCGGGGGTACGGG
>NZ_SDIG01000248.1:0-6996 GCF_004122755.1 Streptomyces sp. TM32 | reverse complement strand
CCCGTGACCCCCGGCCCCACCAGCCGGAAGTCATACCCCGAGCCACACCCCCATGAGCCAGCCCGCACCCGACAACCCCGAGGCCACAGTGACCGCGTTCGACTACGAGAAGGACGGTGCGGCGATCTACCGCCAGTCCTTCGCCACCATCCGCGCCGAGGCGGACCTCGGCGGGCTGCCCGCCGACGTCAGCCAGGTCACGGTCCGCATGATCCACGCCTGCGGCATGGTCGACCTGGTACGCGATCTGGCCTTCACCCCCGGCGTGGTGGCGAGCGCCCGCGCAGCGCTGCGCGCCGGCGCCCCCCTCCTCTGCGACGCCAACATGGTCGCCAGCGGCGTCACCCGCAAGCGGCTGCCGGCGGACAACGAGGTGCTGTGCACCCTCGCCGACCCCGCCGTCCCGGACCTGGCCGCCCGGATGGGGACGACCCGCAGCGCCGCCGCCCTGGAGCTGTGGCGGGACCGGATGGACGGCGCCGTGGTGGCGTTCGGCAACGCCCCCACCGCCCTCTTCCGGTTCCTGGAGATGATCGAGGAAGGGGCGCCCCGCCCGGCCGCCGTCATCGGCATACCCGTCGGCTTCATCGGCGCCGCGGAGTCCAAGGACGCGCTGATCGCCCACCCGTCGAAGCTGGACCACCTGGTGGTGCGCGGGCGCCGGGGCGGCAGCGCCATGGCCGCCGCCGCGATCAACGCCCTGGCGAGCGAGGAAGAATGAGCGTGAGCGAGCAGCAGGCACCCGGCACCGAGGGCACGCCGTCCCCGGCCACCCCTGGCCGCCTCTACGGCGTCGGGCTCGGCCCCGGCGACCCGTCCCTGATGACCGTGCGGGCCGTACAGGTCATCGGCGAGGCCGACGTCATCGCATACCACAGCGCCCGGCACGGACGCTCCATCGCGCGCGCGATCGCCGCCGAGCACCTGACCGCCGACCACATCGAGGAGGCGCTGGTCTACCCGGTCACCACCGAGTCGACCGACCACCCCGGCGGCTACCGGGGCGCGCTGGACGAGTTCTACGAGGCCGCGGCGGCCCGCCTCGCCGCCCACCTCGACGCCGGCCGCACCGTTGCCGTCATCTCCGAGGGCGACCCGCTCTTCTACGGCTCCTACCAGCACATGCACAAGCGGCTGGCCGACCGCTACCCGACCGAGGTCATCCCCGGCGTCACCTCCGTCAGCGCCGCCGCGGCCCGCCTGGGCAGGCCGCTCGCCGAGGCCGACGAGGTCCTGACGATCCTCCCCGGCACCCTGCCGGAGGAGGAGCTGACCGCCCGTCTGGCCTCGACCGACGCCGCCGTCGTCATGAAGCTCGGCCGCACCTTCCCCACCGTGCGCCGCGCCATGGAACGCTCCGGCCGCCTCCCGGAGGCCCACTACGTCGAACGCGCCACCATGTCCGGCGAACGCACCGAGCCACTGGCCGACATCGACGCCGACACGGTCCCGTACTTCTCCGTCACCGTCGTCCCCAGCCGCATCGCCGGCCCGCCGCCCGAGGCCTCCGCGGCATCCGGCCCCGGCGAGGTGGTGGTCGTCGGCACCGGCCCGGCGGGCCCGCTCTGGCTGACCCCCGAATCCCGCGGCGCCCTCGCCTCCGCCCAGGACCTCGTCGGCTACACCACCTACCTCGACCGCGTCCCGCACCGCCCCGGCCAGCGCCGCCACGCCTCCGACAACAAGGTCGAGTCCGAACGCGCCGAACTCGCCCTGGACCTGGCCCGGCGCGGCCGCCGGGTGGCCGTGGTCTCCGGCGGCGACCCCGGCATCTTCGCCATGGCCACCGCCGTCCTGGAGGTCGCCTCCCAGGACCCGTACCGCGCCATCCCCGTACGCGTCCTGCCGGGCGTCACCGCCGCCAACGCCGCCGCCGCCCGCGCCGGCGCCCCCCTCGGCCACGACTACGCCGTCATCTCCCTCTCCGACCGCCTCAAGCCCTGGGAGGTCATCGCCGAACGCCTGCACGCGGCGGCCGGCGCCGATCTGGCCCTGGCCCTCTACAACCCCGGCTCCCGCAGCCGCACCTGGCAGGTCGGCAAGGCCCGCGAACTCCTCCTGGAACACCGCGCCCCCGACACCCCCGTCATCCTCGCCCGCGACATCGGCGGCCCCGAGGAATCCCTCCGCACCGTCCGCCTCACCGACCTCGACCCCCACCAGGTCGACATGCGCACCCTCCTGATCGTCGGCTCGTCCCAGACGCAGGCGGTACGGCGCGACGACGGGACCGAGGTCGTGTGGACGCCTCGGAGGTATCCGGAGGGGTGAGCCGGACAGCCAGGTGGGGGCTCCGGCTCACTCCATGAGGGGGCTGGGCCCCGGGCGTCGCTTACCCGCCGGTCACCTGAGCCAGACGCCGGTCGAGCTCACCGTCCAAGTCCTGCTGCTGTACCGCGGTCGGGGCATACCCGTTCCACTTCTTCAGCGCCGTGAGGGCCTTCTCGGCGCGCTCTGCATGCTCAGCCGGGGGCAGCAGACGACCGTTCTTCACGGTGGCGATGAAGCCCGACCAGGCGGTGGCCGGGAAAAGCAGCACACCGCCGGTCGGGTTCTTGCTGTCGCGGACGGGGACTGCGCCGGGGAAGCCGTCGGCGATCTCGACGCAGTTGGCGTCTCCGCCATTGCTGTAGCTGCTCTTGCGCCATGCGGCGCCGACCAGGTCGGGGATGGAGTTCATGGATTGATCCCCTCCAGTTGTCTCAGCGGAGCCGGTCAGCCCTCACGCCGCCTATGAAGCCCGACCATGCGGCGGCCGGGAAGATCAGCACCGGGCCCTCGGGGTTCTTGCTGTCGCGGACCGGGACTGCGCCGGGGAAGCCGTCGGCGATCTCGACGCAGTTCGAGTCTCCACCATCGCTGTAGCTGCTCTTGCGCCACGCGGCGCCAACCAGGTCAGGGACGATCTTCATGGTCTGCTGTCCTCCACCAACTGTCCGATGAACGCTGCTGATTCGCGCAGCGAGAGTGCCATGTCTCGGAGCCGATCGTAAGACAGGCGAAATCGCGTCACCTCGGCTGCTTCCTCGATCAGCTCGCCCGACCTGTTGCCTTCGCGGTAGGCAACAGAGCTGCCGTCCGGCATCCACAGGAGCGACAGCGAACCCCCCATAAGGTCGTGTACTCCGGCGGAGAACGGAAGTACCTGGATCGCCATGTTGGGAGCCTCGGCAGCGTCCGCGATACGTGTCAGCTGTTCATGCCAGACCTTGGGATCGAGGGCCGGCCGCCGCAAAGCCGATTCGTCGAGGATGATCCGCACGCTCGGCGGTGGATCGCGACGCAGCAACTCCTGCCTGCCCAGCCGCGCCGCAACCGCCTCTTCGAGTTCGTCGGAGCTTATAGGGGTGGGGGCCGATGACAGCACGACGCGGGCGAACTCCTCGGTCTGCAACAGGCCAGGGACGACGACCTCGTACTTCTGCATAATCACGGCCTTCGCCTCCAGCTGCATGAACAACCGGTACTTGTCCTTGAAGGCATCCAGCCGCGCCAGCTTCCACAGCCGTACGAGCAGCCCGCCCGTTGCGTAGACCTGGTCCAGGGTCTCCATGACCGGCAGCTTCGAGAGGCGTTCGCCGGTCTCCAGGCGGTGCAGGTAGGTGCGGTCGTAGTTGGTCTCGTCGGCGAGCTGGGCCAGGGAACGGCCCGACGTGCCGCGTAAATGGCGGAGTTCGCTGGCGAGTACCGCACGAGCGGAATCTTCATCTTCGGGGTTGTGTTCGACCATCTCAACTCCCTTTGTTGCCCTGCGTGGTGACAACGTCGGATATCTATCGAGACCCGGCTTCGGGCGACAACTCTAGGAGTGCACAAGGAATTTGGCAGTTCCTTCAGGATCAGGAACCCGAACGGAGAAGAGCGAAAATGGGAATGGCGGAGCGCAGTCCGGCGGCCGGGCGGGTCCGGGACGCCGAGCAGGCACGGGACGAGCTGCGGACGGCGCTGAAGGACGTGGGGATCACCCTGCCGTCGCTGGGGCTCGACATCGTCTCGCTGGCCGGGGACTTTCCGCGTCCGCTCGTGGATCTCGGGCGGTGTACGCCCGACCTCGCACGCCGGATCGCGGAATCGCTGCGGAAGGGTGCGCAGTGAGTGAGGCGGCGGCAGAAGAAAGCGAGCCCGGTCGGGAAGCACCGTACGAGGAAGAGAAAGAGTCGGAAGCCGAGGACCGTCGTGCGGAATTACGGCAGCGGGTTCGTGAGGCCAATCACTTCAGTCTGAATCTGCCGCGCTGAGAATTCCCCGCAGCCATTCCGCCGCCTCCTCCGGATCCGCCGCCACCGGCACCCCCTCCGGGACGGGCGGCCGCCGGACGACCATCACCGGTACCCCCGCCTCCCGGGCCCCGCCCGACTAGAAGGGCAACGACAGCCGGGCGGGTAGCAAATGCAGTGCACCACCGTACGAATCGACCAAGGAGGAAACTTGCAAACGAGCCTCGCAGGTACAGAGACCACCGCACCGGCCCCGTGGGGGCTGCGTCGTATGGCACCGCTGCGCAACGGTTCTCCCTCGCCGTGGCGGTACGCGGGCATCGACCCAGCCACGCAGACCGGCCGATGGATCGGGGAGGACGGAGCGATGACGCCGGCTGAACTCGGCAAGCACGGCACGAGCGTGAACACCTACCCACCCACGCAGGTCAGCAAGGACGGGAAGCAGGACCCTGACTCCGGCCATGATGCGACACAGGACTAGGGGGTAGCGCCATGGACGGACGCCTGGTGCTGGTCTGCACGGAGGACGAGGACGCAACCGCTGATCTGGTCATCGCCGAGTTGAACCGGCGCCGGGTGCCCGTCCTCCGGTTAGACCCGGGGCGCGACTTCCCGACGCCCGTGATGCTCGCCGCACGGATCGGGGCTGGGGGCACCTCCCGGACGGAGTCTGGGGGAGGATGGGGCGGGCGACTGACGGTCGGGGAGCGTACGGCCGACCTTTCCGCCGTACGTGCCCTGTACCACCGTCGGCCGAGCCCCTACTCGACAAACAGCGGCGAGCAGGCGGCCCGGTTCGCCGCGCAGGAGAGCCGGCGCGGCCTGGGCGGCGTGCTGGGGGCGCTGCCGGGGTGCCTGTACCTGAGCCACCCGCAGGCCATCGCGAGGGCGGAATACAAGCCCGCGCAGTTGGACGCCGCGACCCGTGCCGGGCTCACGGTCCCGGCCACCCTCATCACCAACGACCCGGGGCAGGCCAAGCTGTTCTGTTCCGAACAGCCCACGATCTACAAGCCGTTGCACGCGGGGGCGTATGAGGTCGAGGGCGAGCCCGCCGGAATCTGGGCCGCGCCGGTCGAGGCGGGCGAGATCGATGGCGCGGTGAACCGCAGCGCGCACCTGTTTCAAGCGCAGGTGCCCAAGGTGGCGGACGTGCGGGCGGTCGTCGTCGGCGAGCAGGTGTTCGCGGCGCGCATCACCGCGCCGCCGGGGGTCGTGGACTGGAGAGCCGAGTACCAGAGCCTCGCCTATGAACCGGTCGCCTGCCCGGACGAGATGCGCGGGGCGCTGGTGCGGTTTCTCGCCGGCTTCGGGCTGAACTTCGGTGCCTTCGACTTCGCCGTGACGGCGGACGGTGCATGGTGGTTCCTGGAGTGCAACCCCAATGGCCAATGGGCGTGGCTCGAAGACGCGGCCGGACTGTCCCTCACAACTGCTATCGCCGATCTGTTGGAGAACGGAGCGAGCCGGTATGACTGACCCCCTGCACTCGGAACACCTACGGGCCGACCTCGCGCGGCGCCTGTCCGAATCCGGCGCGCTGCGCAGCCCCGAATGGGAGGCGGCTGTCATGGCGGTGCCCCGCGAGACGTTCCTCTGGCGCGGCTGGTTCGAGTATGAAGAGGGCGGTTGGTACCGGCCCGCGGCCGCGGACTCCCCGGAAGGACTCGCGCGGATCTACGAAGACGACACCCTCGTGACACAGGTCGCCGGGGGAGTCTTCCCCGAGCAGGTCGAGGGGCGCATCACCGCGGCCCCGTCGTCATCGTCCACCCTGCCAAGTCTGGTGGTGCGGATGCTCGAAGACCTGCGGGCGACCGAGGCGACGCGCGTCCTTGAGATCGGCACCGGCACGGGCTACTCAACCGCGCTGCTCTGCCAGGTCGTCGGCGAGGACAACGTGGCCACAGTCGAGGTCGACGCCGAGGTGTCCGCCCGTGCCGGAATGGCCCTCGCGGGCGCCGGATACTGGCCTACCCGCGTGGTCGGTGACGGCCTGGGGGGCTACAAGGAGGGCAGCCCGTATGACCGCGTGATCGCTACGTGCAGCGTGCATACCGTGCCGGCTGACTGGCTCGCGCAGACACGGCCCGGTGGTGAGGTCCTGGTCACGGTCGGCGGGTGGATGCACGCATCCGAACTCGTACGGCTCACGGTCGCCCACGATGGCACGGCGAGCGGCCCGGTGCTCGGCGGACAGGTCTCGTTCATGCTGGCCCGTCCGCACCTTCCGCCCCCGCTCGGGATGCTGCCGAACCTCAGCGAGGGCGACGCGATGCCCGCAGAGCTGGGCGCGGATGTGCTCGACGACTGGACAGCCCGATTCGTCGCGCAGTTCGCCGCGCCGCGCGCGCAGCGGCTCACGCTGGAACGGAACGGCCGGACGGAACACGTCGTGATCGACGTGGACGCCGAGTCATGGGCGGTCGTCTACCAGGACAGCACGCGGTGGATGGTGCGGCAGGGCGGCGCGGCGCGCCTGTGGGACGAGATCACCGAGCACCTAGCGCACTGGCAGGCGGACGGGCGCCCGTCCGCCGACCGTATGCGGCTGCACGTCGGCCCCGACGGGCAACGCCTCACCTGGGCGTGACCGCGAGCTGACACCCCACGCTGCCCCGCCCGTCCGTCGTTCCTCCGTCGCGGATGGGCGGCCCATCACCTCAGTGTGAATCTGCCCCGCTGAGAATTCCCCGCAGCCATTCCACCGCTCCGACGACTCGGGCACCACCGACAACTTCACCAAGTACCTCAAGGGCGCCGCCCCGGGTGACTG
>NZ_SDIG01000247.1:0-7034 GCF_004122755.1 Streptomyces sp. TM32 | reverse complement strand
TGGTGGGCTGGACTTCGACATGGTGATCTCCGTAGTGACCGGAGACCCAGGTGTCAACGATGATCCTCAGTTTTAGACCACTGGAACCCGGTCAAGCAGCACGGCACCGACGCCATCGTCATCACCTTCAGCGTCCTGACCTGCCGGGACTGCCCTCTCCAGCAGCAGTGCACCACATCGAAGACCGGCCGCCGCATGCTCACCCTCAGGCCGAAGGAACTCCACGAGAACCTCGCCCGAGCCTGCGCCGAGCAGAAGACCGACACCTGGAAGAACAAGTACGCCCTCCGAGCCGGCGTCGAAGGAACCATCAACCAGGCCCTCGACATCACCGGCCTCCGCCGCGCCCGCTATCGCGGCCTGCCGAAAGTCCGCCTCCAACACGCCTTCTCCGCCACCGCACTCAACATCATCAGACTCGACGCCCACTGGACCACCGGCCCCCTCGACCGAACTCGCCACAGCCGACTCGAACGACTCAGCTACCGACTCACCGCCTGAACGAATTGCGCAGCAGAGTCCACAACGTGGGCAAAACCGTCAAGCGCCCGGCCACGCTGATCGAACGCGACCGAACCGGATCGGACCGATCACAAACACCCCGCCAGCGAAACCGGGCTGCACCATAAGGAACAAGATGAGACGCTGGTCAAGAACGCTCGCCTACCGCTGACTCGCAACGATCAGTGGAAACCGCCCCGGGTCGAGGGGCCGGTTCTGCCATTCGGCCATACCATCGAGGACCTTGTCGGTGATCGTGGAGATCGTCTGGCGCGAGACATCGGCGCGCTGCGGCGCGACGCCGCGGCGCCCCGTAGACCTCGGCCAGGTGGGCCTGGACCTCGCCGGTGGTCAGGCCCTTCGCGGACAGCGAGATGACCATCTCGTCCACCCCGGGCAGACGCTTCTGCCGCTTTTTGACGATCTTCGGCTCGAACGAGCCGTCGCGGTCACGGGGCACGGTTATCTCCACCGGACCGACGTCCGTCAGTACGGTCTTCGCGCGAGTGCCGTTGCGCGAGTTGCCGCCGTTCTTTCCTGCCGGATCGTGCTTGTCATAGCCGAGATGGTCGGTGATCTCGCCCTCCAGGGCGGACTCCAGCAGCCGCTTCGTCAGCTGCTGGAGCAGTCCGTTCTCGCCGGTCAGCTGCAGTCCCTCGGCCTGGGCCCGGGACACCAACTCGTCGATCAGCCGGTCGTCCACCGCCCTCCCCGACTGAGGCTCTACCGCCTCGCTGATCTCGGCCTCGGCCACGTTCTCACTGGTCATCGGTGCATCCTCCATGATCGGGAGTTACACCGAACGATTTACAGTCCCAGACGTAGGCGTCAATCGATGCAAGTTGACGCAAAACGCCCCCTTTGCTTCTCTTTTGCTTGGCATTGACCATCAATCGCTCGTAGCGTCCAGTCCTGGTCGGCACCGCTGACCAGGACTGGGTAGCCATGCCCAGGCCTCACAGGCGGCTGGGCTGGCCCAGCATGCCGCCTGATCGCCGGCTCTTCGTGAGCTGCTGGATGTCACCGGAGGATGCATGTCCTTTCCTGTCGCTGCCGCAATCGCCGCGTCCGCGCTGAGTTTCGGAGCCCTCGCCTCGGGTGCAAGCGTCGCCGCGGCGGGCGCCCGACCTGTCGGCGATGCGCCGTCGCTCCGGCCAGCGGTCAACGCGCGTGCCGCGGCCGTTGACCGGTGCAGCTACCAGGTGGTCCGCTCCGACGACTCCCGGTATGTCTACTCCGTGAGCAGGGTCGGCGCCGGCGGCACCCGTGAGCTGAAGATCCAGGCGGAGGACTATGTGAGGGTGTCCGGCGACTGGCGCAAAGCCACTCAAGTCGACGTCTGCGGAGGTGGGCAAGAGCAGGCACCCACGGTGCTCCGCGTCACAGGGAAACTGCAGAATCCGGAGGGCTACGATCCGTCCATACCGCGGACCATCCAAAGCGACACGCTCAAACCCGCTGCCGCCTCGGTGATCCCGAAGGCACCGCCGATGACCTCCGTCGACCGCCTCGACGCGGCCACCATCCGCGTCACCTGGAAGTCGGCGGCAGACAATCTCGACCAGGTCAGCCTGATGGAACGCAAGCCCCTCTACAGCAGCGAGGTCGGGGTGTGGGTCCCCTACACGTACCAGTGGGACGTCCAGGCTGGCGTCACCTCGATGAACCGCAAGCTGGAGCGTGACGCTGACATCCCCCCGTCTGTCCGCACGCACGCTTACTGGATACGCGTGATCAAGGACGGCTTCGTCAGCGACCTGCGCGCCGACAAACCACTCACCATCGAGCCGTAACCACCCGCCAAGCGCGCGGCGTTCGGTGACAACGACCGCCGTGTGCAGGCCGTGGGCGCGGCGGCTCCCGTCGCGGAAGTAGGCGTGCCCCAGCACGCGGGCGAGTGGCACCACACGGCCCCCTCGACCAGCTCTTTCCGGTCGGCGGGACACGATTGTTGGCACCAAGGGCTCGTGGACAGCGATTCTGGCACCACGGCCATGGCGCTGAGCAGGAGCGACCGCTCACCGTACGGAAGTCGTCGCCGGTGGTGCCAAGATGCGTGGCCCGATTCCACCTATCGTATCCCGGCTCAGCTGGTCAATTGACTCTCACCCGAGGGCGGTGCGACCGCAGCCCCAAGCATTACGCAGCGCTACGCACCACCTGGTCGTAGCTGTACGAGAACAGGGCGGTAACGAGCCGAGTGGCGGTCTTGTCATGTAATCGAGCGCCATTCGAGACTCCTGGCCAGCTGGCCGCTGGCTTCTAACTATAACCTGCTTCACGTCGCATGACGCACTCGGAGCAGCATCGAGAGGGCGCGGGCGACATGCCGGCAGTGTTGAGTCAGACTCTTACGAAGGCAGGTTTTCACCCCGCCCGTGTGGAGGGTCTCCCGTGCTCGATGTGCCGTTCTGGTTGTGGGCGGCGTTCGCCGTCACTGTTGTTGTGTCGCTGGCCGTTGACCTGCTGGCGCACGGGGAGGCGCATGTCATCGGGTTCAAGGAAGCTTCCGCCTGGAGCGGGGTATGGGTCGGTCTCGCCCTCGTCTTCGGTGGGGTCGTCTTCCTAGTTCTGGGCACGACGCCGGGTGTGGAGTACACGACCGCATGGTTGCTGGAGAAAAGTCTGTCGGTCGACAACCTGTTTGTCTTCGCGCTGATTTTCGCCTACTTCAAGGTGCCGCGCGCCTATCAGCACCGCGTGCTGTTCTTCGGCGTCATGGGCGCGCTGGTGTTCCGAGGGATCTTCCTGGCTGCCGGAGTGGCCGTAGTCAGCCGCTTCACCGCAGTGCTGTTCGTGTTCGCGGCCGTCCTCTTCTACAGCACCTACAAGATCCTCAGGGAGGAAGAGGGCAGCTTCGACCCGGGTAAGAGCATCGCCGTGCGGCTGCTCCGCAAGGTCGTGCCCGTTCGGGACGAGTACGCCGGGATGAAGTTCTTCGTCAGAGAAGCCGGCAAGCGGGTCGCCACCCCGCTGCTTGCGGTTGTCGCTGCCATAGAGGCGGCCGATCTGATCTTCGCCGTGGACAGCGTGCCGGCCGTGCTAGCGGTCAGTGACGACGCCTTCATCGTCTATACCAGCAATGCGTTTGCCATCCTTGGCCTGCGCGCCCTGTACTTCCTGCTCGCCGGCCTGCTGGACCGGTTCCACTACCTGAGCAAGGGCCTTGCGCTAATCCTGTCCTTCATCGGCGTGAAGCTGATCCTTCAAGCGTCCCACAAGCTGTTCAGCAGCAGTATCCCGGAGATCCCGTCACCGGTCAGCCTGGCGGTCATCGTCACGGTCCTGGCAGTGTCCGTCGTACTGAGCATCCGGCGCTCGCACCCACCCATCCAGGAGGGTGCTGTCCCCGCCGCGCTAGAAGAGAACGGCGTTGCCCGGGGCTCGGCTGGTGAACAACCCCCGGCGCAAGGGACGCGAGAGATGGGCGACCCTCCGCAGGACAGTTGAGCTGCACACCCCCCGTGCGGCTCCGAGCCTTCTGCACGGCGTGTCCCGGGTCGACGGTCCGCAAACTTGCGAGACCCTTGTAAATTCTTCACAATATTATGGCAAAACGTTCCATTCTGGGCGTATGAGCAAGGACGAGCGTGCGACGAAACCGTAGGGCGGACACTTCTGCCCCGCCTGCAACCAGCCTGCGACCACGGAGATCATGCGGCACAAGACGATGGGAGTCTCCCTTCCCCTGTGGAAGCCGGGCCCCTGTAACAACCCAAGCTGCCCGAAGGGGACTGTAAAACGTTCGGCTCTGTTCCGTAGTCGGTGGTGACGCTGGGTTCTGCTCATGAGAGGAGGATGCGGTGGCGGAGGAGGTCGAATCCGGCACGGCCGTGCATCTGCCTCATGATCCGCTTGGTGCGGGTGTTGACACCCTCGGTGCGTCCGTTGTGGTAGGGCAGGGTGAGTCCGGCGTCCACGGCGGCGCGGTCGAGTTCGAGGCCGTTGCAGAAGGTCTGCAGGTGGGGCAGGTCGGCGGCCCGGACTGCGGTCATCCACTGGGTGAGCTTGGCGTCGTTGCCCGGGCCGGGCCAGCAGCTCGGCGAACTCGCCGACGAGCCGTGCGAGTTCGGTCATCTCAGGACAAGCGGCGGTGAGAGCTTCCAGGAGGGCGGTCTCCTTGGTGCGCAGGTGTTCGGGGTGGGTGAGCAGGAGCCGGGTGGCGCGTCGCGGGGTGGTGACCGGGCGGTCGCCTTCGGCGCGGCCCTGGTTGAGGTAGCGGACCAGCAGGTTGGCGCTGCCGGTGTAGCCCAACTCCCGTATCTCCCGGAGCAGGTGGGTGACAGGGACTGCGGGATCGGCCGCGCGGCGGGCGCGCAGGTGGTCGCGGTAGGGGTCGACCAGGGTGGGCGGGTACTGGGGAGCGATGCGCAAGGCCGTCGGCTCGGGGATGCGGGCGTAGCGTTTGACGGTGTTCGGGGTCAGTCCAGGCGGCGGGAGCAGTCGAGCAGGCCGACGCCCTGGTCGAGGAGCTGGTGGATTTTGTGCCAGCGTTCGCGGGTGGTCTGCTCGCGGACCCCGCCGGGGCGGGGCGGGTTGACGGTGGCCCAGCAGGGAGCGTGGGCGCGGACCTCGGCCAGGACCTTGTCGCACAAGTTGCGGAACAGGTGCCAGCGGTCGCTGACCTGCACCGCGTCCGGCAGTGCCCGCCGGATCGCCTCGGCGTAGGTGGCCGATCCGTCCCGGCACACGACCTCGATCTCCCTCTGCCCGCGCAGCCATGCCTCCAGGGTGGCGGCCTCGCGGTCGGGGAGAACCTCGATGCGCTGGCCGGTCTCGGCGTTGATGACGATCGTGGCGTAGCGGTGCCGGCGGCGCAGGGCGAAGTCGTCGACCCCGATCACCCGTGGGAGGCGGACCTGCGGCGCGGGGATGCGCCGCAGCAGGCACAGTGCGGTGGCGTACGAGACCGGCGTGGCCAGCCACCGGGTGAGCCGGGCGGCCGCCCGGCCGCATAACTCCTTGACCACCATGGAGATCTGGCCGGTCAGGCGCGTGGTGCGGCGTTGATGGCGTTCCAGCAGCCCCGGTATCTGTTCGCGGAAGGTCTGCCGCCGACAGCCCAGGACAGGGCAGGCAAGGCGTCGGACCCGGACGCGGACCACGACCCGGCGGCCGTCCACCGGCACGTCTGCCACCGTCCGGTGGTAGTACCCGTGCACCTTCGCCGTCGGTACCCCGCACACCGGGCAGGGCACCGGAACGTCCCGGGCCCGGGCGGTGACCCGGACCGCCTCGCCATCGTCCGCAACATCCTCGATGACCAGCGCTGACAACCCCGAAAAGACCACAGCCACAAGCTCGTTGACATCCCGCATGAGATGTCAACGACACCCGTTGCCCTTCGTCGCCACCGACTACGGAACAGAGCCATCTTCCGGACACGCCCCGGCCGGCGCCCGATGTGGTTCGTGGTTGTCGTGGTTGCTGTTGTCGCGCTGGGCCATTTGGGTGGGGTTGGTTGCGGGGGCTTGGTTCGTGTGGGTGGTCGGCGCATGGTGATTATCGATCCGTACGGTGGGCTGCCCTCCCTGCCTGGGACTTGCAGCGTTCGGTGTCGGTCGTGCGCGTGTGGCGTGGGTTCTTTGGCCGGGGTGGTTCTTCTTTCGACGTGCGGGTCACCGCGCAGCAGCCATGTGTGCTCGCTTTGGGAGGGCTTGTCATGACAGAGGACTCTTCGTCCCGGCCGGGCTCGCAGGCTGCTGCTGTGGGGGGCTTGGGTTCCCTTCCGGGGGTGACCGCTTCCCTGGGTCTGGGCGGTCCGGCGTTGTTGGCGGTCACGTTGCCGTTGGGTCCTGCCTCGGGTGGGAACACGGTGACGTTGCTGGGGGCGGGGTTCACCGGTGCCACGGCGGTGCGTTTCGGTCTTGTCTCGGCCACCGGTTTCATTGTGGCTTCGGACAGCATCATCACTGCGGTGGTGCCCCCGGGTGTCGGTATCGTCCCGGTCACCGTCACCACCCCGGGCGGTATCAGCAACGGCTTCCCGTACATCTACGTGGGCAGTGCCACGCTGCCGGCCGTTATTTCCTCCCTCTCGCCCGCCTCGGGGCCGGCTGCGGGTGGCAACACGGTGACGGTCGGTGGTTCGGGGTTCACCGGCGCCACCGCGGTCACCTTCGGCTCCCGCCCGGCCACCGGCTTCACCGTGGTCAACGACAACACGGTCACGGTGGTGGTGCCCCCCGGTACCGGCCCGGTTCCGGTCACGGTCACCACCCCCGGCGGGACCAGCAACGCTTTCACCTACACCTACACCACCGCCCCCGTGATCACCGCCACCATCACCCCGGCCTCCGGACCTTCCACCGGCGGTACCGTGGCCACGATCTCGGGTAGCGGCCTGTCCGGTGCCACCGTCACGGTCGGTGGGGTGATGGCGACGGTCGTGTCCAACACGGGCACCGTGATCACTGTGCTGACCCCGCCCGGGGCCGCCGGCAGCGCCGCGGTCCAGGTGACCACCCCTGGTGGCACCGCTTCCGCGGGGACGTTCACCTACACGACCGCTCCGGTGGTGACCGGGAGCATCA
>NZ_SDIG01000246.1:0-7067 GCF_004122755.1 Streptomyces sp. TM32 | reverse complement strand
GTGCGGACGGGTGGCAGGGGAAGAGGCCGGTGCGGATTAGTGAAGGTGCGGCGGCGAGGGCTGTGCGGGAGGCGTGGCGGGGGTGGTCTGAGCCGGCGGAGTGGCAGGCCGGTCGGGGTGCGAGGGCGAGGGCTGGGCGCGCCCGGGACGGCCGCCGTGGCCCGCTCCCGCGCCGGGCTCAGGACCCGACGGCTGCACCGGACGGGACGGAGCGCCGGGCTCGGACGGTGTCGGTACCGCGCTCTGTGCGTCGTCGGCTTCCTTGTCGTCGCCGCCGGCCGGGTGCGCCGCACCGCCACGCCCCATCCGCCGCGGACCGCCGCCGCGGCCGTCGACGGACACCCCGCCGGGGCCGTGCGCCCCGCCCTTCGCGTCGTGCCGCGCCGTACTGCCGGACGGTTTCGGCTGTTCCGGATCGCTCACGCTCATGCAGCCGGCCAGCGAGAAGGCCAGCGCGGAGACGGTCACGGCCGCGGCGGCACGGGAGCGCATCCGGCCCGTCGGGGGGCGGGTGGCGGGGACAGGGGCAAGGGTCGTGGACGACGACGGGGACGGTGTCGGCATCGGGGACGAGTGGCGGTAAGGGCTCGGGCGCACGGCGGGACCTCCGGATCCGGAGCGCAGGGACAGCGGCACGGACGACCTGCCCAACTCCCGCCGCCCGCCCGAGGACACGCGCGACACCCGGCGGATCGCGCCGGGTGTGCCTCCGGGGACGCCCCGGCAGCCCGCCGGCCCACCGGAAGGCCGAGCCGCGACGCTCCCCAGCTACCGCTGGGAGGTACCCCCGGGCCCGGCACCTCGCCGCGGCCTTTCCGACCCTGACCAATCGCCCCTGGCCATCGGACAGGCCCTAGCCGTACCCGAGCGCGTGCAACCGCTCGTCGTCGATCCCGAAGTGGTGCGCGATCTCATGAACGACCGTCACCTCGGTCTCCGCGACCACGTCCTCGCGGGTGTCGCACATCCGCAGGGTCGGGCCCCGGTAGACGGTGATCCGGTCCGGCAGCACACCGGCGTACCACTCCCCGCGGTCGGTCAGCGGCGTCCCCTCGTACAACCCGAGCAGCCCGGGGTCGTCCGCCGGGGGTTCGTCCTCGACGAAGACCGCCACGTTGTCCATCAGCCGGGTCAGCTCCGGCGGGATCCGGTCCAGGGCCTCGGCGACCAGTTCCTCGAACTCCTCGCGCGTCATTTCCAGCACACCACCATTCTCCGCCACCCGGCCCCCCACCGGTCGTCACGGACCGCCCGCCGCACCGCAGCCCAACCGGAAGCCGCCGCTCCTCGCGTAACGGCGCCGCGGTGGGGCATACGGGACCAATGGCCCGCGCCGCGCGCTCCCGGACACCGCACCCCGACCGCTCGCAACGCCCCCCGCACCGGCTGCTGCCGGCCGTTTCCGACGGCGTACGCGCACTGCCCGCAGCCGTCCGCCGCGCCTACCGCTCCCGCCGTACGGCCCCCACCGCCACCCTGCCCGACGGTGCTCCGCGTCGCCCCGTACGCTCCGCCCTCGGCCTGATTGCCGTCACCGTCCTCGGTGCCTGGCTGGGGCTGCTGCTGATCGGCAGCCTCCGCGTCCCGGTCGGCCCGATGGACACCAGCATGGCGCTGCGCCCCTCCCTGACCGGCGGCACCAGGATCACCGTTGCGCCGCTCGGCGACCTGGAACTGAGCAGCCACTACGCACCCGTCCGGCTGGATGTCGACGTCGACCGGCTGGACCCGATCCGCTCCCAGGCGCTGGTCGACCACCCCGAGCGGTTCGCCGGCCTGCAGGACGAGGTCACCCGTGACGTCACCCACGGCGCCCTGCGGCTGGCGCTGCACTCCTGCGTCGCCGTGGCGTCCGGCGCCACCGCGCTGAGCCTGGCCGTGCACCGCCGCCCGCGCCGCGCACTGGCCGCCGGCGGCCTGGCGCTCACCCTGCTCGCCGCCTGTGCGGGCACCGCGTACGCCACCTGGAACCCCCGGTCCGTACTGGAACCGAAGTTCTCCGGACTGCTCTCCTCGGCCCCGTCCGTGGTCGGCAACGCCCGCAGCATCGTCAGCGAATTCCACGTCTACCAGAAGGAGTTGGCGCGGCTGGTGACCAACGTCACCAAGCTCTACGACGCCACGTCGACGCTGCCCGCGTACCAGCCGGACCCCACCACCCTCCGTGTCCTGCACGTCTCGGACATCCATCTCAATCCCGGCAGCTGGGGGATCATCGCCTCCCTGGTGAAGCAGTACCGGATCAACGTGATCGTCGACACCGGCGACACCATGGACCACGGCTCGGCCGCCGAGAACCACTTCCTGGACCCGGCCTCTTCCCTCGGTGCCCCGTACGTCTGGGTGCGCGGCAACCACGACTCGCGCACCACACAGCGGTATCTGACCCACCGCAAGCACGTCACGGTCCTCGACAACGGCGACGTCACCCGGATCGCCGGCGTACGGCTCGCGGGCATCGGCGACCCGCAGTTCACCCCGGACCGCTCCGTGGTGGCGGCCGGCGACCCCGCCGAGCGCACCGCCGGCGGCCGGCTCGCCGGCGCGCTGCGCACCCAGCGGCTGGCCGGCACCCCCGTCGACATCGCGCTGGCCCACAACCCCGTCGCCGCGACCGAGGCGGACGGCCTGGCACCGCTCGCCCTGGCCGGCCACCTCCACCACCGGGAGAACACCACGCTCCCCCGGGGCACCCGGCTGATGGTCGAGGGCTCCACGGGCGGCGGCGGGCTGCGCGCGGTGCAGAACAAGAAGCCCGCGCCGGTCCAGGCGTCGGTGCTCTATCTGGACCGGAAGACCAAACGGCTACAGGCGTGGGACGAGATCACCCTGGGCGGCCTGGGCCTGTCCCGGGCCGAGGTCAGCCGCCATCTCCCCCGCGAGAACCGGCCCGGCGCCACGCCGTCGCCCTCCCCTCCGCTTCACTCCACCGGCCCGCCGTCCGGCCCCTCGGCAGGCCCCCTTTCCCGCCCGGCCAGGAACTCTTCCGACGGCACCGGGTAAACCGTTTTGGCGAACGGTCCTCCCATCCCATATGCTTCTCACGTCCCCGACGGCGCCGGTAACGACGCCAAGGTGGCCACCAGCCCTCATCGTCTAGTGGCCCAGGACGCCGCCCTTTCAAGGCGGTAGCACGGGTTCGAATCCCGTTGGGGGCACCTTGATCATAGTCCTCCTGACCAGCGGAAACGCCGGTCAGGAGGACTTTTTGTGTCTATAACGTCAGCACCATGTCAGCACCGATCTGATTTACGGTGCGCTGCATGGCGTACATAAAGCAGCGAGCAAAGAGCGGCGGCACGGTCAGCCACACGGTGATGTGGCGTGCTGGCGGGGCACGGGGCGGGAAGCAGGAGTCGGAGGTCTTCGAGGACGAGACGGCCGCCGAGCGCTTCAAGGATCTGGTGAACGGCCACGGCCAGCAGTGGCCGCCGGGGTGGGTGCGCGGGCAGGGCTTCGTCGAGGACGTACGCCAACCCGGTGAACTCTTCGAGCCCTTCGCGCTTCGCTACATCGATCAGCTCACCGGAGTTCAGGGCGACACCAAAGCCGAGTACCGCAAGCTGGTCCACCAGAAGCTCTCCCCGTGGTTCCGCAGCTATTCGATGCGCGATGGGGAGGGCGGGCTTACCTCAGACCTCATACGTACCTGGGTCAACGACTTGGAGGCCGGGCGGCCGGCTCCTCAAGACCCGGAAGGCACCAAGCGCCGCAAACTCAGCCCCAAGACCATCCGCAACGTCCACGGGTTGCTCTCCGGCATCTGCCAGAGCGCGGTGGAGCGGAACCCACCTCTGCGGACGAAGAACCCGTGCGCAGGCACCCGGCTCCCCCGTAAGGACGACGGGGTCGAAGACGCGATGGTCTTTCTCGAACGTGACGAGTGGGCACTGTTGCGCACTCACCTGGTCGACCAGGATGCTCGCGAGCTCGCCGATGCTCTTGCCGAGACCGGCGCCCGCTGGGGAGAGATCACCGCACTCCAGCCTCGGGACCTCGTGCGCCGCAACGGTCGGCCCGCGATCCGCATCCAGCGAGCCTGGAAGCGGGACCAGGATGGCGCGGCCTACCTCGGCGCCCCCAAGACCAAGAAGGCTCGCCGGACCATAGTGATCACCAGCAACCTGGACCAGATGCTCCGAAGGCGAGCCAAAGGCATCACTCCCAACGATCTCCTCTTCACGGGGCCCAAGGGCGGGCGCTGGGACACCTGGACCTTCCGTAGCCTGCGCTGGCACCCCGCGATCGAAGGCGCTCGCACCGAAGGGCTCACCAAGGCCCCACGCGTGCACGACCTTCGGCACTCACATGCTTCATGGCTCATTGCCGCGAAGGTTCCGCTCCCAGCCATTCAGGGCCGCCTCGGGCACGAGTCCATCACCACGACCGTCGACCGTTATGGCCACCTGCTCGACGCCTTGGATGACGAAGTCGTTGCCGCGGTCGACTGGGCCATGAACCCGGACGCACCGCTGCCGACGTCTGCCCTGGCTGCGTGACGGCCGTGGGGCCTTCCCGCACCCCCTCGGAGGGGGTGCGGGGTGCGGGGTGCACGGCCAAGTACAGAGCTTGGTCACAACGCCGTGACTCTGCTGGTGATGTTGGTGGGGTCATACGGTGGCTGCGCACAGTGCGTGAAAGTGCGTGGTGCGGCGGCGGGTTCTGGGAGTGCTGGTTATCCAGTCGGAGACCCGGGTGACGTTGCAGGCCATCGCGGTGAGGACATGCTGAACGTGGGTACGGGCCAGGCCCCGGTAACGGGAACGACGCAGGCCGTGGGCGCGGACGTTCTGCGAGAGGGTGGCCTCGATGCCGGCGCGGATCGCGTAGCGGCGCTGCCATTGCTCGGTGCGCTGGTCGAGCCGGTTGCGCATCTGGATCTCGTGCAGCGGCCGGGGCAGCACGGCGATGGATCGGGGCCCGGTGGCTGAAGAGGTGCACTGCGCGCGGTCCGGGCAGGTCTGGCAGTCCCCCTCGGCGAACCGGGCCTGCAGATAGGCGTGGTCCTTGATGTTCAGCCTGGTCCAGGACACGCTCGTGGCCCCGCGCGGGCAGATTGCCTGCTCGTTGTCCCAGTCGATAGTGAAGGCCGCCTTGCCGAAACCCGAACCGGCCTTGGCCTGGGCGCTGTGGTCGGCGACGACCGGGCCTAGCAGGCTGATGCCGTGCACCTGCTGGGCCCGCTCGATGCGTGCCGGAGATACGTAGCCGGAATCGACCACATGCTCGGCGGGCAGGAGGCGCCGCTCGGCGAGATCGTCGTGGATGGTGTCGATCAGCTCGATGTCCTGGACGGTGGAGATCGTGGTGGCGACATGGACCACCAGTTCGGGGCGTTCTTCGTCGCAGGTTTCCGTGAAATGTGTCCGGTATCCGCTCCAGGCGGTGGCCCGTTTGACGGAGTAGTGGGCATCGGTGTCATAGGGGGAATCGAACCGCAGCGAGGCGGGCGGCAGCGCGTGGCCGTCCCGCCAGCGCAGGGATCCGTCCACGTCCCAGAAGTAGTGGTGGACCCAGACCTGACGGAGGATCTCCACTTGCGGCAGCAGGCGCAGGTGGGGTGGGGCGCAGGCGGCCCAGGCGGCGGTGAGGATCTTCTGTCCGTCCCGGCCGAACTCCTCGGCCCGGGCGGTCACGGCTGGTTTGCCGCCTGGCAGTTTGCCGATCTCCACCCGGCGTCCGTATCGCTTGGCCCACTCGGGCTCGATCAGCGGCGTCAGCCAGGCGGGCGCGGCTTCGGCCAGTTTCTCCAGCGCCGCCCGCAACGTCTCCCCGACCAGCTCCAGGCGGCTGAGGGTCCGGACCGAAGCCAGTACATGGGTGGCGTCGGTACGCTGCCGGCCCCCGGCTTTGAGCAGGCCGGCCTCCATCAGACGGTCCAGCATCACCTGCAGCAACCGGTCGGCGGCGCCGTCCTGTTCGGCCAGCCGGGCCCGGAACTCGCACAACACAGAGTGATCGAATCCAGGATCCTCCAGCTCAAGGCCGAGGGCATACTTCCAGTCGATCCTGGTGCGGACCGCGTCCGCCGCCGCACGGTCGGACAGATTCTCTGCGAACTGCAGCACGGACACCAGCGCCAGCTGTCCGGGCGACAGGCCCGGCCTGCCGTCACCGGGATACAGCCCGACGAACTCGTCGTCCTCGAACAGGACATCGAGCCGGTCCCGGATGAGCATCGCCGGAGTGCCCTTCGGACACGCTGCCCGCGCTGTCCGCAGCGTCCTCGCCGGGATCCGCTGAAAATTCCGCGGCCGTAACGACACCGCACCCACACCCCAGACTCCGAAGCCACCCCGCACACCCCTCAGCGAAGCACCCCACGGCCATGCCGTCAGCGCCCCACACAAGATCACCAGCAGAGTCACGCCGTTGCGTTTAGCGTGGCTGGCGTGATGCAAGTCCGTTCTCGATGATCTGGATGTCGGCGGCGAGGGTGTAGGTCTGGGTCTGTTGCGGGTGTTTCCCGGCGTTCGGCCCGTACTTGCTGGTCGGATTCTTGCGGGTTCGGGCCTTGACGCGCTGGCGGGGCTCAGCTGGCCACAGGGCGTTCAGGAGGGCCCGCCCGATCGCCCCGACCAGGGATGACGTCGCACTCGGGAAGATGTCGGCGGCGAGCGTGACCTGGTCGGCGGCGGCTTCCAACAGGATGGTGAAGCTGATGCGCTCCATGGCCGCGCCGGGTCTGGTGCCCACGGCGTCGTCGGCGGCACGGATGAGCGCCTGGTAGGCCGTCAGCAGCGCATAGACCTCTTGGTCGAGGCCGGGAATGCTGCGTGAGCGCAGGACTCGGCCGTCGAGCATCGTCACCTTGATCGAGAAGTACGTGGTCTCGATCTGCCACCTGCGGTGGTAGAGGTCGATGAGTTCGCGGGCGGGGTAGCGCTCGGCCTCGAGCAGGCTGGTCACCAGGCGCCAGGGCTCGCGCCGGGTGGTGCCGTCGGCCAGTGTGACGGTGATCCACGCCTCGATCACCCGGACCGGCAGGAGCCGGTAGCCGACGCCGGCCCGATAGACGGCCGTGTTCAGGGTTGCCAGGTAGGAACCGTCGGGCAGGCGCTGCTGGA
>NZ_SDIG01000245.1:0-7132 GCF_004122755.1 Streptomyces sp. TM32 | reverse complement strand
CGCCCCTCCCCTCCCCGCGCTCTCGTCTCGTCCCTCCCCTCCTCTCTGCGACCTACTTCGCCTCAGCCGGTCTCCTCCGCCCGGATCGCCTATGGCTTTCGCGCCGCGGGTTGGGCCGGTTGAGGTTGTGCCGGCCGGGGAATGCCGCGGCCGGGGGGATTGTTGTGCCCCAGGTAGCGCCGTACGGTCCGTAGCTGAAGCACGCCCCGACGGCGACGGAGAGGAGCAGGCCGTGCCCGAAAGCAGCCCCGAGACGCACGTGATCGACTTCCGCGCCGCGGAGCAGCTGTTGGCGGCCCGCGACCCGCGCGGTGCGATCCAGCTGCTGGACTCGGTCATCACCGCGCATCCCGAGAACACCGCGGCCCGGCTGCTGCGCGCCCGCGCCTTCTTTCTTGCCGCTCAATTGCGGCCCGCGGAACTCGAGTTCCAGATCGTGCTGGAACGCGAGCCGGACAACGCCTTCGCGCATTTCGCGCTCGGTCGCACTCTGGAGCGTGCCGATCGTTCCGAGGAGGCCCTGCGCCACTTCCGGCTGGCGGCTGCTCTGGAGCCGCGCCCGGAGTTCATCGAGGCGGCCCGCTTCGCACGCGAGACGGGTAACGGCGAACACGACCCCGGCGATCCGGACGACGAGACGAAGTAGCCGGACCGAGACGGTTCGGGATGAGCGGACTGCTCCTCACCGCACGTTGGTCCAACCAGTGGCAGCACAAGCAATCTTCGGTGATCTTCGGTGCCGCCCCGCCGCACAGTCGTCGGTCCGGACGCGTACCCGCATTTCCCGATCCTCCGGTGCCGCTGGATTCCGTACGGGTGCATTTCAGGGATACCGCAGTCACAGCCGGAGTCGGACATCTTTTTCCTGCACGTGTATGCCTGTCTGTTCTGCCTGTGCCTGCCCACCGCCGTGCGACCGCTCAGTACCTCTCCAGTCGGTGTTCCGTCTCCGATCTACCGTCCGGTGTTCCGTCTGCGGCCGGCGTCGTTCCGTATGCCGAACGCGTCGTTCCGGCCCCGGTCGGGTGCGTAGGGCGGTATGTCCTTGCCCGGCTGGTAATGCGGTCCCTGGCGGATGTGGCGGATCACCATGGTCAGGTCCGTCGCCGCCACCATGGCCAGGGCGGCACATGCCGCTGCCCATTCCGGCCGTCCGGCATTGATGAAGGCCACGGTTCCGGCGATCGCCCACAGCAGCCCCCACAGCGCCAGCCCACAGCGTATTTTCAGTGGGCTGCGTGCGTGAAGGGGCTCATTTCCCGTACGCATCGGCACCCATCTCCCTCCTCCAGGATCCTCCCGATCGACTGGAGAGTCACCTCTCTCCGGTACCTCTTTTCGTCGCTTGCTCTCGCCGTTCCGCGGTTTGCGTCGTGGGTTTCCCGCTGGTGGGGCGTGGGTCGCCCGCCGGATGGCCGTTGATCCAGGAGAGCCCGCCGATGTCGAGCAGTGAGCGGGCGCGGGTCACCGCGACGTACGCCAGCCGTGCCTCGCCGATGTCGACCGGCCCTGGGAGCGGGGCTCCGTCCTCCCCGCGCTCGTCAAGATCATCGGGGCCGGTGAAATCGTCAGCGATGCGTACGCTCGCCCACTCCCGTCCCTTGGACCGGTGGGCGGTGGACACGGTCACCTCGGCGGACTCCTCGGGTGAGAGCTGCCGGAGGGCACGCAGCAGGGTGGGAGTGCCGTGTTCGTCGACCAGCTCCACGAGCGGCAGCAGATCCCGTCCGGCCGGGTCGAACTCCGCGTACTCGCGCAGTTCGCCCCAGGTCTCGAAGAGCATCAGCTCGGGGTGGGCGGTGCGCCGTCCGGCCTCGAGGTCGTGCGCCGCACGGGCAAGAGCGCTGAGCGCCCCACCGCCGCCTGCCAGTGCGACCCGGCGGTCCGCTGCCAGCTGCCGTATCACCTCCGCCATCGCCCCCACATTCGTCCGGCACAGAATCGCGTCCGGCGCGTGGACCCTGCGCACTTCCGTCTCCCGGTCGGGCGCACCGGTGAGTCGGAGCGGTGCGCCGACGATCGTGAGCCAGCGGTTGGCCTCGGCCGCGAGCGCCGGCCCGAAGCGGAACGAGCGGGAGAGGCTGAGCTGTCTCCCGTCGAATCCGGTCATGACATCGCGCGCGCCGCGCCAGCCGTAGATGGCTTGAGCGGAGTCCCCGACCATCACCAGTTGCGCGTGGTCGCGCGGGGCTGTGAAGACCTGCTCCACCACGGGGTTGGTGTCCTGTGCCTCGTCCAGGAGAAGGAAGTCCGCAGGGATGACGGGCTCGCTCAGCGCCCACATCTTGAGGTAGTGGTCGTGCTCGAAGCGGACGACGCCGTGGTCCGGATGCTGCAGATCGGCCCAGGCCTTGCGCGCATAGGGCAGGACGAGTTCGGCGAGGTGTGCGTGCAGCGGTTCGGATTCGGCTCCGCGCAGCGGTGGGACATGGTGCGGCGCCACCTCCGTGTCAGCCGACTGGCAGAAGCGGGTGACGGTGCGCAGCACCGTATGTGAGAGCGCCCTGTGCGTGACTGTGCGGGATCCGATGCGCACGGTCATGCCGTCGTCGATGCCCAGGGCCGCGCCCGTGCGCCAGCCCGCTTGCCGCGGGGCGTTCATGCGTGCCTGGAACCTCCTGCCCACGGCCGTGTAGGCGAGGGCGTGGGCGGTCCCGCAGGGCACCCCGGAGGGGAACGACCGGGCGGCATGGCGCGCGACCGCTCTGTTGAAGGCGATGTACCGGCCCGAACGGCCCTGGCGCCGCGCGGTGCGGGCGAGCATGGCGAGGGTGGTGGTCTTTCCTGTCCCGGCGCCGGCCTGGATCACCAGATGCGCGCCGGTCGGAAAGGCCTCCGCCGCGGCAGACTGTTCGAGGGTGGGCGGCTGAGTGGGGGACTTCGTGGAGGTGTTCACGTGCGTGGTCACAGGGGTGTTCATGAGGGCTCCTCGCCGGTATGCGCAACGACGCCGATCTATCACTGAGAGTGATTACGCCACTGACGGTAGCGGATTCCCGGCGGAGAACGAGACGCGGTGTGTGGCCTGTGGATAACTCCGGCCGGCCGGTGCGCGGGTGCGCGGCCAGCACGCGTGGTCAGTGCCGTCCGCGTCACCGGACGTGGCCGGTAACCAAGCCCGCCCCGCCCCAGATTCACGACTGCCTGACTGACTCCTTCGCCCGCACGAATTGCCTGACGTGCGCGACTTCGGTGAGTCGACCGGGGAGCTCCTCCACGAGTTCCACGCCTCGGGCAGCGGAAGGCACCCGGCGTACGACCGTAGACTCGCAGGTCGGGGACGCAGCAACAGGGCGGGCGCGGCAGGCTCGGGGAGCGCCGTAGCCGGCGCGGGACGGCCGAGCGTAAGGAATGGCATGACGAGGCGGTGGGACGCGGCGGCAGGGGAGACCCGGCCGCCGGACGGCTCGTCCGCGGCCGGATCCGGGGGCGCGGGGGAGGACGGCGGGATCGGTGCCGCCGCGGTCCGCTGCGCCGCGGTGTTCCTGCCCGCCCAGCCGCCGCGCGCCGGGAAGGTCGCGCTCTGGCGGCCGGAGGGCGGCCCGCTCCCGGACGGCCTCACCACAGGAAGCGAGGCGCCGGGGGAGGACGGGGCCGCCGAGCCGGGGCAGCTGACCGTCGCACGCCGCCACGGAAACGGCGCCCGCAGCCGTACGGTCCCCGCCGTGCTGCTCCCGCTGGCCGAGGCCGTCCCGCTGCTGATCCGTGCCCGGCACGCCCCGGACGCCCACCCGGCCGCCGCCTGCTGGGGAGCGGCCACCCTCCATGCGCTGCACCTCGCCGCGCGCGGCAGGATGCTCCCCGGGCTGACCGCCGACGACACCGACGCCTGGCGCGCCGGCCCGCTCGACCCCGACGACATCGCGCACCTCCGGGCCATCGCCGCCGCCATGCCCGCCGAGGCCTTCCCCGTACCCCTCCCCGGCAGCCGCCCGCTCCAACTGCACGACCCCGCGGCGCTGGTGCGGCGCTATGTGGACGCGGTCGTCGATGCCCTGCCGCGCACCCCCGCCGCCGCACTGGTGGCCGGCGCCCCGTATGCCGCGGTGACACCCCAACACCTGCCCGGGGCCCGGGAATGGGCCGCCGAGGTCGCGGCAGGCGTCGACGCGGGGGTGCGGCTCTCGCTGCGCCTCGACCTCTCCCCGCACCGGCTCTTCGACCGGCAGGAGGAGAACGGGGCGGGCGACACCGAAGAGCGCAGTGCGGCCGCCGCCGTCCTACAGGTGCACAGCCTGACCGACCCCACCCTGGTCGCCGACGCCCGGGACCTGTGGGAGGGCGAAGGGCCCGAGCACTTCGGGGCGCGCTCCCGCGTCGACACCCTCCTCGCACTGCGCCGCGCCGCCCGTGTCTGGGGCCCGCTCGCCCGTCTCCTGGAGCGGCCGGTGCCCGACGTACTGCCGCTCGGCGAGGACGAGTTGTACGAGCTGCTGGGCGAGGCCGCGCCGCGCCTGGGCGCCGCGGGAGTGACGGTCCACTGGCCAAGGGAACTGGCCCGCGGCCTGACCGCGGCGGCCGTGCTGCGCCCGGCACCCGGCTCGGCCGCGGACGGCTTCGGCTTCTTCGACACCCGCGAACTGCTGCAATTCCGCTGGCAGGTGGCGCTGGACGGGGTGGCGCTGACCGAGGCGGAAATGGACGCCCTCGCCGAGGCGCACCGCCCTGTCGTCCGGTTGCGTGACCAGTGGGTCCTGGTGGATCCCGGGCTCGTACGCAAGGCCCGTAAGCGCGAACTGGGCTACCTGGAGCCGGTCGACGCCCTCGCCGCGACGCTCCACGGCAGCACGGAGGTGGACGGCGAGGAGGTCGATGTGGTGCCCCAGGGCGCACTCGCCGCGCTGCGCAGCCGCCTCACCACCGACGCGCGCCCCCTGCCCCAGCCGCCCGGACTGTGCGCCACCCTCCGCGACTACCAACTACGGGGCATGGCCTGGCTCGACACCATGACCTCCCTCGGCCTGGGCGGGTGCCTCGCCGACGACATGGGCCTGGGCAAGACCGTCACCGTCATCGCGCTCCATCTGCACCGGCGGCCCGGTGCACCGGTGCTCGTGGTCTGCCCGGCCTCCCTCCTGGGCAATTGGCAGCGCGAGATCGAACGCTTCGCGCCCGGCACCGCCGTACGCCGCTTCCACGGCCCCGGTCGCAGCCTCGACGGTCTGGACGGCGGCTTCGTGCTGACGACCTACGGGACGATGCGCAGCAGCGCGCCCCAACTGGCCGGCCGGCCGTGGGCATGGGTCGTCGCCGACGAGGCCCAGCATGTGAAGAATCCGCGCTCCTCGACGGCCAAGGCGCTGCGCAGCATCAAGGCACCCGCCCGGATCGCCCTCACCGGCACCCCTGTGGAGAACAACCTCTCGGAGCTGTGGGCCCTCCTCGACTGGACGACCCCCGGGCTCCTCGGCCCCCTCAAGACCTTCCGTGCGCTGCACGCCCGTGAGGTCGAGGGCGGCGAGGACCCGGCGGCGGCCGAGCGGCTGGCCCGGCTGGTGCGCCCGTTCATCCTGCGCCGTAAGAAGTCCGACCCCGGCATCGCTCCCGAACTGCCGCCCAAGACCGAGACGGACCACCCGGTGGCGCTGGGGCGCGAACAGGCCGCGCTGTATCAGGCCGTCGTCCGCGAGACCCTCTCCCGGATCGAGAACGCCGAGGGCATCGCCCGCCGCGGCCTGGTCATGAAGCTGCTGACCGCCCTCAAGCAGATCTGCAACCACCCCGCGCAGTACCTCAAGGAGGCCGCACCCGGCGTCGCCGCCCGCTCCGGGAAGCTCGAACTCCTCGACGAACTCCTTGACACCATCCTCGCCGAGGGCGGTGCCACCTTGATCTTCACCCAGTACGTGGGCATGGCACGGCTGCTGGACGCACATCTGACCCGGCGCGGCATCCCGGTACAACTGCTGCACGGCGGCACCCCGGTCGCCGAACGGGAGGCGATGGTCGACCGCTTCCAGTCGGGACACGTCCCGGTCTTCCTGCTGTCGCTGAAGGCAGCCGGCACCGGCCTGAACCTGACCCGCGCGGGCCATGTGATCCACTACGACCGCTGGTGGAATCCGGCGGTGGAGGAGCAGGCCACCGACCGGGCGTACCGCATCGGCCAGACCCAGCCCGTCCAGGTCCACCGCCTGATCGCCGAAGGCACGGTCGAGGACAACATCGCGCAACTTCTCGGCGCCAAACGGGCGCTCGCCGACGCGGTGCTGACCGGCGGCGAGAGCGCGCTGACCGAACTGTCCGACGCCGACCTCGCCGACCTCGTCTCCCTCCGGAGGCCCGGATGAACCCACGCCCCGCCTCCGGGCGCGCCGCCGCAGCGGACCGGCTGGCCCGCGCGGACCGCTCACGCACCTTTCCGCCCCTGCCGGTCCGTACCGGCGCCCGGGGGCTGTTCGCCGAATCCTGGTGGGGCAGCGCCTGGCTGGACGCCCTGGAGACCACCGCCTTCGACAGCGCCCGGCTCGCCCGCGGCCGCACCTACGCCCGCGACGGCCATGTCGACACCATCAACGTCACCCCCGGTCGCATCGTCGCCACCGTCCGCGGCAGCCGACCCCGGCCCTACAGCGCCGAAATCCGCCTCCGGACGCTCACCGACCAGGAGTGGGACGCCCTCCTGGACGCCATCGCCGCGGAGCCCGGCCGGCTCACCGCCCTACTGGCCAAGGAGCTTCCGCCCGCACTGGCCGAGGGCGAGGTACGCCTCCTTCCGGGACCGGGCGACCTCGTCCCCCGGTGCTCGTGCCCCGACCACGGCCGTCCCTGCAAACACGCCGCGGCGCTCTGCTTCCAGGTGGCCCGGCTCCTGGACGCCGACCCGTTCGTGCTGCTGCTGATGCGCGGCCGCGGCGAACGCGAACTCCTCGACGCACTCTCCCGCCGCAACGCCGCCCTCACCGCCCGTGAAGCCCGCGACCACACCCCCGCCGCCGACCGGCCGGCCCCGTACCGCCGCGGGCCCGGAACCGGGGGAGAGCCGCAGGCCGCCGACACCGAACAGGACTCAGCGGCGGTCTCCGCCGGCGTCCCCGGGGAGCGGCCCGCCCCGGCCGAGCCCCCGTCGCGCGGGGTCCCGGCCCGGTCGGCCCTCGCAGGCCGCGCGGGTCAGGTTCAGGCCGGTGCCGGC
>NZ_SDIG01000244.1:0-7250 GCF_004122755.1 Streptomyces sp. TM32 | reverse complement strand
GGCAGGGAGGGCTTGGCCGGCCCGGAGGGCGCGGGCTTGGGGGACGGGGCCTTCTTCAGCGCGTCCGTCACCGCACGGCCCTGGGTGGTGGGCTTCGAGCTCGGCGACTGCGAGGAGGAGGCGTTCTGCTGGGTGCCCGGCTGTGCCTTGCCGCCCGCGGCCTTGTCGCCCTTGCCCTTGCCGTTCGCGCCGCTCTGGGAGGGGCTGGGCTTGGGCTGGGGGGTCTTGGTGCCGGCGGTGGTGGTCAGCACCGGCCGGAACCCGAGCTGGGCGGTCGTGCCGACCTGCTGGCGGGCCTGCTTCGCGTCCGTCCCCTTGGGGATGTTCACGATGATGTGGTTGTCGCCCTGTGTCTGGACCTCGGCCTCGGACACACCGAGACCGTTGACCCGTCGCTCCATGATGCCGGCGGCGGTCCTCATGTTGGTCTCGTTGATCGCGTTGGGCTTGCCCGGCTGGTTCTGGGCCGCCAGCGTGAAGCTGGTGCCGCCCGCCAGGTCGATGCCCAGTCGGGGCGTCAGGGTGCCGGAGTAGAACATGCCTCCGATCAGCCCCACGATCGCGATGAGGACCAGGATCAGGGCGCGGCCCGGATGCCCCTGGCTCGCGGGCGCCCTGCGGCCCTTCTTGGGTGCTGCCACCTTCTCGTATCTCCCTGTCCAACCCCTCGGCCCGGGTTGCCGGCCGAGCGGCCACGAAGTCTTGTGGGGACGTACCCCCGCCGGAGCCTAGACCGTCCCGGAACCGCGGTGCACGACACAACGCGTGCTCCGCGGTTCCGTGGGAGGGACTACTTCGCGTCGTCGCCGGACTTCTTGTCGTCCTTGGCGGCGTCCGCGTCGGCCTCGACTGCGTCCTTGGCGTCCTTGGCTTCCTTGGCGTCGGTGTCGGCCGGGGCCTCGTCGGCGGCGGTCTTGTCGCCGGCCGGGGTCTCGGCCTTGCCCAGGTCGATCTTGTCACCCTTGGTGGTGGCCTCGGCGGCGGCATCGCCGGTCAGCGAGGAGGCGTCGTCCGGGACGACCGGCTCGTCACTGTGGAGCGGGTCGGCACCGTCCAGGATGCGGTTGTACTCCTCGTCCGCGATCACCGCGCCGATGGCGTTCTTGGCGTAGATGGCGTGTACGCCGGGGGCAACCTCGAGCAGGACGGTCTCGTCGTGGACTTCCTTGACGGTGGCGTACATACCGCCGATCGTCCGGACGCCGGTGCCGGCCTGCATCTCGTTGCGCATCTGCTGGGCCGCCTGCTGCTTCTTCTTGGCGGACCGCGTCATCAGGAACATGGCCCCGATGAGGACGATGAAGGGGAGGAGAGTCACGATATTCACGGGACGGAAATCCTTCGCAGGACCGCAGCTCGGCGGTCTCATATAGCGGGGGTGGGTACACCGACCGTCACGGTCGGCATCGGCGGAGTCTAAGCGAGTCCCCACCAGTGGAACAACGCCCAGCATCGCACCGCAGTTCCTGACCGGGCGAGTCCCCGCGCCGTCAGGGCCCGAACAAGCCCTGCTGTCCGCTTCCGCCCGATTGCTGCTGCGGCGGGACCAGCCCCAGATGGGCCCAGGCCGCGG
Organism: Streptomyces sp. TM32; assembly: GCF_004122755.1. Lineage (NCBI taxonomy): Bacteria > Bacillati > Actinomycetota > Actinomycetes > Kitasatosporales > Streptomycetaceae > Streptomyces > Streptomyces sp. TM32. The sequence goes on along the minus strand of NZ_SDIG01000244.1, from coordinate 5,677 downwards.
GCGTCGCGATCCGGCCCCGGGGGGTCCTGGCCAGCATCCCTTCCCGTACGAGGAACGGCTCGGCGACCTCCTCGACCGTCTCGCGCTCCTCCCCCACCGCGACCGCGAGGGTGGACAGGCCCACCGGGCCGCCGCCGAACAGCTTGAGCAGGGCCGTGAGCACGGCGCGGTCGAGGCGGTCCAGGCCGCGGGCGTCGACCTCGTAGACCCGCAGGGCCTGGGAAGCGATCTCGCGGGTGATCAGACCGTCGGCCTTGACCTGGGCGTAGTCGCGGACCCGGCGCAGCAGGCGGTTGGCGATGCGGGGCGTGCCGCGGGAGCGGCCGGCGATCTCGGCGGCGCCGTCGGGTTCTATGTCGACGTCCAACAGCCCGGCCGAGCGGTGGATGACCCGCTGAAGCTCGGCGGGGGCGTAGAACTCCATGTGGGCGGTGAAGCCGAAGCGGTCGCGCAGCGGGGGCGGCAGCAGACCTGCCCTGGTCGTGGCACCGACCAGGGTGAACGGCGGAAGCTCCAGGGGGATGGCGGTGGCGCCCGGGCCCTTGCCGACGATCACGTCGACCCGGAAGTCCTCCATCGCCATGTAGAGCATTTCCTCGGCGGGGCGGGACATCCGGTGGATCTCGTCCAGGAAGAGGACCTCGCCCTCCTGGAGGGAGGAGAGGATGGCGGCGAGGTCTCCGGCGTGCTGGATGGCGGGGCCGGAGGTGATCCGGATCGGGGCGCCCATCTCGGCCGCGATGATCATCGAGAGGGTGGTCTTGCCGAGGCCCGGCGCCCCGGACAGCAGGACGTGGTCGGCGGTGGCGCCCCGGGCCCGGGCGGCGCGCAGCACCAGGTCGAGCTGTTCACGCACCCGCTCCTGGCCGACGAATTCCGCCAGGTCCTTGGGCCGCAGCGCGGCCTCGACGGCGGTGTCCTCGCCGTCCGCGTCGGCGCCGACCAGCCGGTCGGGCCCGCCCGGGGCGACGTCGTCGGTGGCGGGAGGTGCGGTGTCGTCCCAGTTCACTGCGGATTGCCTCGCGGGGTCGGGGCGGCCGGGCCGCCTGGGTGGTCGTACGGTCGGGAGCGCATGGCCCGGGCGGCGGTCATCGCGCCCGGTTCAGGGATTGCAGGGCGGCCTTGAGCAGCTGCGGCACCTGGGGCGCGGCCCCCTCGGCGGCGGCCGCGTCGGCCTGCGGGGCGACCGCGGCGACCGCTTCGTCCGCCTCGCGGGTGGCGTAGCCGAGGCCGATCAGGGCGGCGTGCAGCTGATCGCGCCAGCCGGCCGTGACGGCGCTGCCGACGCCCGCGCGGCCACCGCCCACCGGCTCGCCCAGCCGGTCCTTGAGCTCCAGCAGCAGCTTCTGGGCGCCCTTCTTGCCGATGCCGGGCACGGCGGTGAGGGCCTTTTCGTCACCGGTGGCGACGGCCCGTCGCAACGCGTCCGGGGAGTGCACCGCGAGCATCGCCTGGGCGAGCCGGGGGCCGACGCCGCTGGCGGTCTGCAGCAGCTCGAAGGTCTGGCGCTCGTCGTCGTCGGCGAAGCCGTACAGCGTGAGCGAGTCCTCGCGGACGACGAGGGAGGTGGCGAGCTTGGCCTGCTGTCCGATGCGGAGCGCGGAGAGGGTGTCCGGGGTGCACTGGACGGCCATGCCGATGCCGCCGACCTCCACGACGGCGGTGTCCGGTGCGAGGGCCGCGACCGGGCCGGAAACGAAGGCGATCATCGGGTGCCCTTCTGGGGTGCCGCCCGGCGGAGGCCGACGGCGGGGACGGATGCGGGAGCGGCACGGCGGGCGGCGGCCTGCGCCTGCTGAAGGCGGTTGACCGCGGGCGCGCGCCAGATGTGGCAGATGGCGAGGGCCAGGGCGTCGGCGGCGTCGGCCGGTTTCGGGGGCGCGCCGAGCCGCAGCAGGCGCGTGACCATCGCGCCGACCTGGGCCTTGTCGGCACGGCCGGAGCCGGTGACGGCGGCCTTGACCTCACTGGGGGTGTGCAGCGCGACCGGCAGCCCCCGGCGGGCGGCGCACAGCATGGCGACCGCGCTGGCCTGTGCGGTGCCCATGACCGTACGGACGTTGTGCTGGCTGAACACCCGCTCCACGGCGACGCAGTCCGGACGGTGCTCGTCGAGCCAGGCGTCTATCCCGCGCTCGATGTCGACGAGACGGTGGGCGATCTCGGCGTCCGCCGGGGTGCGCACGACGCCGACGCCGATCATGGTCAACGACCGCCCCGCGACGCCGTCGACCACCCCGACCCCGCAGCGCGTCAGCCCCGGGTCCACCCCCAGCACCTTCATCGCTCCCGCCCCTCGTCCGCTCGGTCGGATGTTCCCGCTTCGGGAGCGCATGCCCCCTGATCAGCACACTAGTGGCTGCCACTGACAAACGGACGGGCCGACGGGGTGTGTCCCCGTCGGCCCGTCAACCGGCCGTGCGTGTCCGCCCGTCAGGCGTCCACCTTGGCCATCACCTCGTCCGAGACGTCGAAGTTGGCGAAGACGTTCTGCACGTCGTCGCTGTCCTCCAGCGCGTCGATCAGCTTGAAGATCTTGCGGGCGCCCTCTTCCTCCAGCTCGACCTGCATGGTCGGGACGAAGTTGGCGTCCGCCGAGTCGTAATCGATGCCGGACTCCTGAAGAGCGGTGCGGACCGCGACCAGGTCGGTGGCCTCGCTGAGCACCTCGAAGGTCTCACCGAGGTCGTTGACCTCTTCGGCCCCCGCGTCCAGAACCGCGCCCAGGACGTCGTCCTCGCTCAGCTCACCCTTGGGGACGATCACCACGCCCTTGCGGTTGAACAGGTACGACACCGAGCCCGGGTCGGCCATCGAACCGCCGTTGCGGGTCATGGCGACGCGGACGTCCGAGGCGGCGCGGTTGCGGTTGTCGGTGAGGCACTCGATGAGCACCGCGACCCCGTTGGGGCCGTAACCCTCGTACATGATCGTCTCGTAGTCGGCGCCGCCGGCTTCGAGACCCGCACCGCGCTTGACCGCGGAGTCGATGTTCTTGTTGGGCACCGAGCTCTTCTTGGCCTTCTGGATGGCGTCGAAGAGGGTCGGGTTACCGTCCGGGTCGGCGCCGCCGGTCCGGGCGGCAACCTCGATGTTCTTGATCAGCTTCGCGAAGAGCTTGCCGCGCTTGGCATCGATCACGGCCTTCTTGTGCTTCGTCGTAGCCCATTTAGAGTGGCCGGACATCCGCCTGTCTCCTTCGCGTAACCCATTTCTGAACGAACCCCTGAGATCCTACCGGGGCCAGATCACACGGTGTGACGCACCATGTCGACGAACAGCGCGTGCACCCGGTGATCGCCGGTGAGCTCGGGATGGAAGCTCGTGGCAAGGACGTTACCCTGCCGCACGGCCACGGTGTGCCCGTCGTACGTGGCCAGCACCTCGACCTCGCCGCCGACCGATTCGACCCACGGCGCCCGGATGAAGACGCCCTCGACGGGCCCGCCGGGGACCCCGGCGACGTCGATGGCCGCCTCGAACGACTCGTTCTGCCGCCCGAAGGCGTTACGGCGCACGATCATGTCGATCCCGCCGAACGTCTCCTGGTCCTCACGGGCGTCCAGCAGCTTGTCCGCGACCATGATCATGCCGGCGCAGGTGCCGTAGACCGGCTTGCCCGCGCGCACGAACGCGCGCAGCGGCTCCAGCATGCCGAAGACGACCGCCAGCTTGGACATGGTGGTGGACTCGCCGCCCGGTATCACCAGGCCGTCGATCGCGGCCAGTTCCTCGGCGCGGCGCACCGGCCGGGCCTGGGCACCGGCGTCCGCGAGCGCCTTGAGATGCTCGCGGACATCGCCCTGGAGGGCCAGCACACCGATGGTGGGGGTGCTCATCTTCCGTCCTACCAGCCGCGGTTGGCGTAGCGCTCGGCCTCGGGCAGGGTGTCGCAGTTGATGCCGACCATGGCCTCGCCCAGGTTGCGGGAGGCGTCCGCGATGACGGCGGGGTCGTCGTAGAAGGTGGTGGCCTTCACGATCGCGGCGGCGCGCTTGGCCGGGTCGCCGGACTTGAAGATGCCGGAGCCGACGAACACGCCCTCGGCGCCGAGCTGGCGCATCAGTGCGGCGTCGGCCGGGGTGGCCACACCGCCGGCGGAGAACAGCACGACCGGCAGCTTGCCGAGCTCGGCGACCTCCTTGACGAGCTCGAACGGGGCACGCAGCTCCTTGGCGGCGGCGTACAGCTCGTTGTTGTCACAGCCGCGCAGCTTCGCGATCTCGCCCTTGATCTGGCGCAGGTGGCGGACCGCCTCGACGACGTTGCCGGTACCGGCCTCGCCCTTGGAACGGATCATGGCCGCGCCCTCGGCGATCCGGCGCAGCGCCTCGCCCAGGTTGGTGGCACCGCACACGAAGGGGGTGGTGAAGGCCCACTTGTCGGAGTGGTTGACCTCGTCGGCCGGGGTGAGGACCTCGGACTCGTCGATGTAGTCGACGCCGAGCGACTGCAGCACCTGGGCCTCGACGAAGTGGCCGATCCGGGACTTGGCCATGACGGGGATGGAGACGGCGCTGATGATGCCGTCGATCATGTCGGGGTCCGACATCCGGGCCACGCCGCCGTCCTTGCGGATGTCGGCGGGGACCCGCTCCAGGGCCATGACGGCGACGGCGCCCGCGTCCTCGGCGATCTTCGCTTCTTCCGGCGTGACGACGTCCATGATCACGCCGCCCTTGAGCTGCTCGGCCATACCGCGCTTGACGCGCGCGGTTCCGGTCTCGGGGTTCTGGGGCGTGGTGGGCGTGCTGGACACGTGTGACCTCACTCAGTGCGGGTGACTGTACTGATGCGCACACACAACCGTTTGTCAGTGGCCCGGGAAAAGGGCCAATTAGAGGTCAGTGGCTCGTCACCGCCCGGCGTCGCGGCCTGCGGCACCGCCCCGGCTCAGTTTCCGGCGGAGCGGTCGTCCAGGACGGCCGGCGGCTCGTCGTCCATCTCGAAGGCCAGCGGAAAGGGCGCATGGCCGGCGAGGCGGAGGTAGCGCACCAGCCGGTGACGGCGGACGGCTCGGGCGGCACGGACCGCGTCGTTGTGGAAGCGGCGGGCCATCGGCACCCGGCGCACCGCGGCCGTGAGTTCGGTGACCGTCTGCTCGCCGCCAGGAGCCTCCCGTACGGCCTCCAGCTGCGCCTCCTCGGCGAAGATCGCCCGCAGCGCCTGGCTCAGTTCGCTCTCGGCGACCTCGCGGTGGTCCTCCTCGGCCTGCCGGGCCTGGTGCGCGGCCTGGTAGAGGACGATCGAGGCCGCGGGGTCGAGGACACCCGCGGTACCCAGCTCCTGCGCGACGGACGCCCGCCGCAACAACTGGGCGTCGAGGGCCGCCCGGGCCGCGTCGATACGGGCGTGCAGCCGGTCGAGCCGACCCGCCGTCCAACTCAGGTAGATGCCGATGAGGATGATCGCGGCGACGATCCAGATGAACGTGGTCACGACCGGTCACGTTACCTGGCCGCTGCGCTTGGCTGGCTTCCCACGTTTTTGGCTTTCCCGCCGTGCGAGTCTCTCGCCGTTTGTCGCCCGCTTCGCGGTGCGCCCGCCGTTGCGCTTTGCGGCGCCGCCGCACGTTGTCGGCCGGCCCGCCGTGGTGGTGTCTCGCCGTTGCGCCTGCGGCGGGCGGTGCCGCTGCGCGGGGCTGTGGGGTGCGGTGACGGGCCTCCGCGGGTGGGTG
>NZ_SDIG01000243.1:0-7372 GCF_004122755.1 Streptomyces sp. TM32 | reverse complement strand
GGGGGTGGGAGCGGCGGCCAGGGCAGCCGGATCGGATGGCGGTGCCGGGGAATGATGACTGTTGCGCTCTGTGACGATGGTGATGTGACGGTCGGTGTCGTTGACGATGAGGGTGGCGGAGCCGTCCGCGCGGTGGTCGAGGGGGTAACTGCCGTCGGGATCGATGTAGGTCGTGTCACCGATGGTCAGGAAACCGCTGGCGGACGTAGGTGTGTTGAGCGCGGGGCGGTCATCGGCCGGGGAACCCGCGAGCGGGGTGAGAAGCTTTTTCCAGCGGGGCATGAGCATTCCTCCGAGCGTCGGGCACGGGCCTGGAGCCGTGCCGGTGGCGAGGGGCGGGAATCACCCTTCGTCACTCAGCGTAATCGAAGGCGGGCGTGCGGACAGCGGCGCGTGGGAGCGAAGTGGGGGGCGTGGAGGAAGCGGAGTGCGCCGCCGCGGGCGTGGAGCGGACGTCGAGAGGACGACGAGCGGACGCCCGCGGGGACGGCGAAGGGAGGGCGCGGGAACGGCGAGGTCGCGCGCAGAGGGCGCGGGAAGCCTGTCATCGCGATGCCATCTCGATGCCGTCGCTGTGCCGTCGCGATGGCATCGCGCTGCTGCGGCGGGCCCCTCCCCGCGGGTCGCGATCCGAACAAGATCAGGGCATTTGCGGTGTGTGTGTCAGCGGCTGCGGACATACTGCTGCCCATGTACCGGTCCTTCGTGTGAGCGCTCCCCGGCGCGGGCGCGGAGGCCGTCCCGCAGTCAGCGACCCAGGGGGAAGGTTCCGTGCCGACCAGCAGCGTGTCACCACCCGTCCCGGGGCGCCGGACGGCATGGGCCGAGGGGCTGGACGAGCTGCGTGCCGCGGCGACGACCGAGCCGGGCCGGCTGCGGGTGATCGGGGCCGTACTGGCCCTGCTGGTGGTGGTGTTCGGCGCGGTCACGGCCTGGCAGGTCTCGGGCCGGGCGGCGGCCGCGGACGATGTGGTGACCCACAGCCAGCCGCTGACCTCGGACGCGGCGAGCATCTACCGTTCGCTGGCGGATGCCGACACGACGGCCGCGGCAGGCTTCCTGGCCGGCGGCGAGGAGAGCAGGACGACACGGGAGCGCTACGCCACCGATATCGCGACGGCGTCCGCGCTGCTGGTCAAGGCGTCGGCGAACAGCCGGGGTTCGGACGAGGCGGGCGCGCAGATGGCCCGGCTCAACAGCCGGCTGCCACGCTATACCGGCCTGGTGGAGACCGCGCGGGCCAACAACCGGCAGGGGCTGCCGCTGGGCGGCGCCTATCTGCGGTACGCCAATGAGCAGATGCGCAGGGAACTCCTCCCGGCCGCACGGGCGTTGTACGACGCCGAGACGGACCGGCTGACCGCGGACTACGGCAAGGCCGAGGCGTGGCCGTGGTACGCGCTGGCGGCCGGGGCGGTGGCGATCGGTGCGCTGGGCTGGGCGCAGCGGCGGCACTACCGGATGACCAACCGGGTGTTCAACCACGGCCTGCTGGCCGCCACGGCGGCGTCCGTCGCGGTGCTGCTGTGGCTGGTGGCAGGGCATGCGACGGCGCGTGCCGGACTGACCGATTCCTACCAGCACGGCGCCCGGTCGCTGCGGGTGCTCAACGAGGCGCGGATCGATGCGCTGCAGGCGCGCGGCGACGAGAATCTGACGCTGGTGGCGCGCGGCGCGGTGCTGACCGGTGCCCGGCAGGACTTCTACGAGACCGGTTTCCGCTCGGGGATGACGGACCTGGCGGGCCCGGGTGAGCAGGGCGCGGCCGCGGCGCACAGCCGGCTGGGGGCGGCGCTGGCGCTGGCGGACGACGAGGCCGGGCGGCGCCCGGTGCGGACCGCGCTGGCGCAGGTACGGCAGTGGCAGGCGCGGCACGCCGAGGCGCGGGCCGCGGACGACAAGGGAGACTACGAGGGGGCGCTGGCCAAGGTGATCGGCCCGGACGGGTCCACCGGGGAGTCCTTCGACCGGGTGGCGGCCGGGCTGCAACAGGCGCTGGAGCACGAGCAGGAGCAGTTCCGGTCGTCGGCGGACGCGGGGCGCGGGGCGCTGGGCGGGCTGCCGGTGGGGGCCGGCGTCCTGGCGGGGCTGGCGGCGCTCGGCGCCGTCCTGGGCATCGGGCGCAGGCTGGCGGAGTACCGGTGAGGGGGCGTGGTGAGGGGAGGAAGTGGATGCGGGCGCGAGGGCTGAGGAATCTGCGTGCCGTCCTGGCGCCGGTCGCCTCGGGCATGTGTGTGATGGCGGCGACCGCGGCCGTGCTGGTGCCGGCGCTGGGCCACGAGACCGAGCCTGCCGGGCCCGCCGGACCCGTCCGGCACGGTGCGTCCGCACCCGCGGCGCCGCACCGGGCGCCCCGTCCGGCGGCGACACCGGCCGCCGCGAAGTGCACCGCGCGCAACGCCGCGGAGAGTCTGCGGCCGTCGTCGGACGACGGTGCGGCGGTGTCGCGGATCAAGGAGAAGGGCCAACTTGTCGTCGGGGTCGACCAGAACACCTACCGCTGGGGGTATCGCGACCCGGCCACCGGCAAACTCGAAGGCTTCGACATCGATCTGGTGTGGGCGATCGCCCGGGACATCCTGGGGCCGGATCCCGATGTCGTCTTCAAGGCGGTGCCGACCGCCCAGCGGGTGCCGGCGCTGCAGCGGCACGCCGTCGACATGGTCGTGCGGACGATGACGATCAACTGTGCCCGCAAGGCACAGGTGGCGTTCTCCACCGCGTACTTCCAGGCGGGGCAGCAGGTGCTGGCCCCGAAGGCGTCGAAGATCAAGGCGTTCGACGATTCACTTCGGGGCAAACGGGTCTGCACGGCCGCGGGTTCGACGGGCGAGAGCGAACTGCGGGCGCGGCGGCACGGCGCCTCGGTGCTGACGGTCCCCAATCAACTCGACTGCCTGGTCCGGCTGCAGCTGGGCGAGGCCGACGCGGTCGTCACGGACAATGCGCTGGCCGCGGCGCAGGCGGCGCAGGATCCGACGGTGGAGCTGAAGGGCGGTCCGTTCACCGACGAGCCGTACGGGGTGGCGATGAACCAGGACGACACGGATCTGGTGCGGCGGGTCAACAAGGTCCTGGACGACTACCGGGACGGCGGCAGCGACAGCCCCTGGATGCGGGCGTACCGCACGTGGCTGCGGGCCGATCTGCCGGGCATATCGGGGCCGCCGTCGCCGGAGTACAGCGACTGATCGCCCCAAGGAGCGGTGTACGGCGGATGATCGCCCCAAGGAGCGGTCCGATGCCGTCACTATGGAAGGCGACGGAAGGGAGCCGACCGCAGCGGCCGACGCCGTGGCAAACGCCGTGCACCGTACGCGTATTGGAGAGGTGATCGATGGGGGTCCCTGGACCCTTCCCCGGCACTCCGGGAAGGCCCGATGCCCCGGAGCCGGACCGGGAAGAGGTGGATCGCGCCCTGGACCGGCTCGGTGCCGAGTACGAGGCGATCGAGACCTCGCTGCTCGCGTTGCAGGACCACGCGGGGCGCCGGCTGCTGGAGGGCGCCGACCTGTCCGGCACCACCAAGGAGCGCTGGGCCGCCGCGGAGCGGTCCATCACGGTCCTGTGGTCGTTGTTCGACGCGTACACCGCGGCGCTGGAGCAGGCGCGTGAGCTGCGGGCCCGGCGCCGCTGGCCCTCGGCGGAGGATCTGGCGGAGCTGACGGAGCTGCTGTACGGCGACGGGGTGACGGTGCCGGGCGCGGCCGCGGCGGGCGGCGGCCCTTCGAGCGGCCCGGCCCGGCTGAGCGAGCGGTTCACCCTGGTCGGGCTGGTCGAACGGATGAACGCGCTGTACGCCCGCTCGCTGGACGTCATCGTCGCCGCCGACGCGGTCTGGTCGGCGCTGCCGGCCCGGATAGACCTGCTGTCGGCCGAGCTCCAACGGACGCGTTCGCTGGCGCATTCGGTGGGGGTACGTCCCGGTGAGCATCCGGCCGGCGACGACCTGGAGCGGATCACCGATGAACTACTGCGGCTGCGCGCCCGGGTGATCGAGGATCCGCTGGCCTTCTGGGTGTCGTCGTCGACGGGGAGTTCGGCGCCCGGCGGGGGCCGCCCGGACACCGCGCGCTACGACCGTGCGGCCCGTGCGCTGGAGGACATCCGGCGGGAGGTGGCGGCGGTCCTGGACGTGCGGCAGGACGCCGAGCGGCGGCTGATGCAGCTGCGCGACGTGCTGTCGCGGGCGGACCGCACCCTGACCGAGGCGCGGCAGGCCCGCGGCGAGGTGCTGGCGAAGATCGCCGCTTCGGAGGTGCCCGCGGTCAGCGGCCCGTCCGCGGCGCTGCACGAACAGCTGGCGGCGGCCGCCGACTACCGCCGACGGGCGCAGTGGCACCGGCTCTCGCCGCTGCTGGACAGCCTGGAGGAGGAAGCGGAGGACGAACTCCACCGCGCCCGTGAGTCGTTGACCGCGGTGACCGCGCCGCTGGCGGTGCGCGCGGAGCTGCGCGGCCGGCTGGACGCGTACCGTGCCAAGGTCGCACGCCACGGCATGGCGGCGGATCCGCTGCTGATCGAGCGGTACGACCTGGCGCGCCGGATGCTGTGGAGCGCGCCGTGCGATCTGCGGGCGGCCGAGCAGGCGGTGTGGCGCTATCAGCAGGCCACGGCGGAGGCGCTGGCCGCGCCGCAGGCGGAGGGGCAGGGAGATTCATGACCGGGCGGGCCGACGAGCGCTGCCAACGACGGGACTGCTCGGGCAGTTACGAGGACGTCGGCGGCGGCGAGCTGTACTGCGACCTGTGCGGGCTGGCCCCCGTGGTCTCCCCGGGCGGCCTGCTGTCCTCGCCGCCCACGGGGCTGACGGGCCGGGTGCCCACGGACACCACCGCCGCCAGGGAGGCGGCCGGGGCCCTGCTGACCATCCCCTCCCCCGCCCCCGGTTCGGGCGGTACGGCATCCGCCCGCTCGGCGCCGTCCCGGCGCTCGGTGTCCGGGCGGCTGGCGCCCCCGGGCTCCGGCGGCGCCCCGGCGCGCGGCGTCCCGGCCGTGTCGGCGCACCGCCAGGGCAGCGGCCCGTCCTCCGGTTCCGTACGCGGGCGGCTGGGCGCGGGCCTGGTGGCGGTGCCGGAGGTGCCGCGGCCCGATCCGGCCACGGCGGTGCTGGAGCACCCGGAGGTTCCCGAGCGCAAGCGGTTCTGCAGCCGTACGGAGTGCGGCGCGCCGGTGGGCCGGGGGCACGGTGAGCAGCCGGGCCGCACGGAAGGGTTCTGCGCCAAGTGCGGCCATCCGTACAGCTTCGTCCCCAAGCTCCGGCCCGGCGACATGGTGCACGGCCAGTACGAGGTCGTGGGCTGTCTGGCGCACGGCGGGCTCGGGTGGATCTATCTGGCGACCGACCACGCCGTCTCCGACCGGTGGGTGGTCCTCAAGGGGCTGCTGGACACCGGCGACGAGGAGGCGCTGGCGGTGGCGGTGTCCGAGCGGCGCTTCCTCGCCGAGATCGAGCACGCCAACATCGTCCGGATCTACAACTTCGTGGAGCACCTCGACCGGGCCACGGGCAGCCTCGACGGCTACATCGTCATGGAGTACGTCGGCGGAAAGTCGCTCAAGGAACTAGCCAACGACCGGCGCACGCCCCAGGGCCGACGCGATCCGCTGCCCGTGGAGCAGGCGTGCGCCTACGGCATCGAGGCGCTGGAGGCGCTCGGCCATCTCCACAGCCGCGGCTATCTCTACTGCGATTTCAAGGTCGACAACGCCATCCAGCAGGACGACCAGCTCAAGCTGATCGACATGGGCGCGGTGCGCAGGATGGACGACCACGAGAGCCCGATCTACGGCACGATCGGCTACCAGGCGCCCGAAATCGCCCTGTTGGGCCCGTCGGTCGCCTCCGACCTCTACACCGTCGCGCGCACTCTCGCCGTGCTCACCTTCGACTTCCAGGGCCATACGAACGTCTTCGCGGACTCGTTGCCCGATCCGGACCACATCGAGGTGTTCCGCACCTACGAGTCCTTCTACCGGCTGCTGGTGCGCGCCACCGACCCGGACCGCTCCCGCAGGTTCGCCTCCGCGGAGGAGATGGCCGAGCAGCTGACGGGCGTGCTGCGGGAGGTGGTGGCGCTCCGGACGGGTGAGCCGCGGCCCGCGCTGTCGACGCTGTTCGGGCCCGAACTCCGCGTGGTCGACACCGAGATACTGGCGGCGGCGGAGGGCGACAGTTCCCTGCTGGGCGGCCGCGGGGCGCCGGCCGCGGACGGGACGGCGCCCCGCGGCCCCGCACTGCGCCCCCTGGACGTCGCCGGCGCCGCCCTCGCGCTGCCGGTGCCGCGGCTGGATCCGGGCGACCCCAACGCCGGGCTGCTGGCCGGGCTGCCGGCCGCCCCGCCCGCCGAGCTGCTGGGCGCGCTGCGCGCCGCGCCGGCCGACTCCCTGGAGCTGCGGCTGCGGGAGCTGCGCGCCCGCCTGGAGGCCGGGGACGGCGCGGGGGCGCAGTCGGTGCTGGAGACGCTCGCGGCCGGGCCCGCCGCACAGGGCGGTTCGCGGTCCGGCGCCGGCGGCGCGGACTGGCGGGTGGTGTGGCACCGCGGTCTCGTGGCGCTGACGGCGGGCGACCGCGAGGGCGCGGCGCTGGCCTTCGACGCGGTCTACGACGCGTTCCCCGGTGAGCCGGCACCGAAGCTGGCCTTGGGTGTCTGCGCCGAGCTGCTGGGCCAGCTGGACAATGCCGTGGAGTACTACCGCCTCGTGTGGGCGACCGACCGCAGCTATGTCGGCGCCGCGTTCGGGCTGGCCCGGGTGCGGCTGGCGGCGGGCGACCGTACGGGCGCGGTCGAGGCGCTGGAGTCCGTCCCGGAGTCGTCCATCCATTACGTCGCGGCGCGGATCGCGGCGGTCCGCGCCCGGTTGCGGGAACGCCCCTCGCGCGAGCCGCTGCTGGCGGATCTGCGGGCGGCCGCCGCCCAGACCGAGGCCCTCGCGGGCTTCGGTCTGGACTCCGAACGCCGGGAGCAACTCGCCACCGAGGTACTCGGCACCGCCCTGGACTGGGTACTCTCCGGTAGCCACGGTGCCGGGCCGCCCGGCGCGGTGGCCGCGCACGAACCGCCGTCGCTGCTCGGCAGTCCGCTGGACGAACGCGGTCTGCGGTTCGGCCTGGAGCGGTCGTACCGGCTGCTCGCGCGGCTGGCGCAGCGTGGTGAGAAAAGGATCGAACTGGTGGAACGGGCCAACCGCTTCCGCCCCAGGACGTGGGTGTGACATGGGTGTGACTGGGCCGTCCCGGTGTCCGGGCTGTGACGAACCGCTCGCTGCGGGGGACAACTTCTGCGGGCGGTGCGGCGCCGAACTCCTCGCGCCCGCCGCGACGTCGGCGTACGGCGCCCGGCCCGCCCCCGGCGCCGGGCGGTGCGGGCGG
>NZ_SDIG01000242.1:0-7382 GCF_004122755.1 Streptomyces sp. TM32 | reverse complement strand
GGCGCCCGCCGCCGTAGCCGCCCGCGGCCGGCCCGGCCGTCTCGGCCCCCACGACCTCCGCGTCCACGACCTCCGGCAGCGGCACCTGACGGAGCAGCACCTCCTGGCCGCTGAACGTGTCAAAGGCCCGGGTCTCGGCGAATTCGTCCTCGCCGAGGGGCCGCACCGGAAGGCGGTATCTCTCGGCGAGCACCCTTCCCGCGTACTCGTCCACGACGCCTCCCCGCAGCGCGCACTGTGTCTGCCGTCGCGCGCCGGAGCCACCCATCGGCGCCGGCGCCTCCGGTCACTTCCGGTCGCATTCCCGCCGATTGCGGATGCGTACGGTCTTCGCCGTCTCACGATACGTCCCGGCGCCGGAGCGCGCGGCCCGCTCGGCCCAACGACGCGCGCCCCGTCCGTTCTTCACCTGACCGTCCCTCAGTCCTTCAGCGCGAAGGTCTTGAAGGCGGTATGGATCAGCTGCTGACACGGCTTGTCCGACCAGGCGTCCGCCTTGCAGGTGATCATGATCGCGTAGCCGTGGTTGTCGTCGGCCCGGAAGCCGCGGTCGAGGACCCGCACCTTCTGCCCGCTCTGCCGGCGGGTGAACGACCAGTCGGCGACCGTCGGGTAGTTCCGCCACTTCACCGACTTGATGCCGATGAGGTGGTAGTCCTCGCTGGAGCCGCGCACGGCCGGCTCCAGGCTGCGCCAGGAGGCCGCCGCGTCGGAGCCGGGCTTGGCGTTGTAGTCGATCTGGATGCGCGGGAAACCGCCCGAGGCGCTGTAGATGGCGCCGGAGCCCTCGCCCGCGGTGCCGGTCTGCTTGAAGCCCTTGGGCATCGCCATACGGAAGTGGAACGCGCCGTTGGTCAGCTCGGCGAAACCGTCCGGCACCGCCTTGCCGTCCTTGCCGCCCCTCCCGTCCGCGCCGCCCCCGGGGTCCGCGGGGCCCTTGTCGCCGGCCGGGGTGACCCCCGTCGACTGCGGGGCGGGCTCCCCGGCGGATTCCTTCGTGGTGTCCCCGCCGGTCCCGGCCGACTCCGCCTCGGGCTTCGCCCGGCCCGCGGACGACGCCTTGGCCTGCTTGCCGGCCCCCTTGCCGTGCGTCTGCGTGGAGTCGTCGCCGCTGAGCGCAATGGCCAGCACCGTGCCCAGCACCGCCAGGGCGACGACCACGGCCACGATGATCAGCGTGCGGCGCGGGACGACATCGGTCACCGACGCGCGTGCGGACGGGCGGTTGCCGTCGCCGGGCCGGGCCTCCAGGCGGGCCTTCGCGGCGGCGGCCGCTGTGCGCACGGCCTCCAGGGCGCCGCGCATCCGCTCCTTGGCGGCCTCGACGTCGGACCCGGGGCGGGCGCCCGTCCCGCGGTCCGCCTCGGCGACGGCCGGGGCCTTACGGTCCGCCGTCGCCGGCTCGGCGCCGGCGGCCTCCTGGGCAGCCGATCCGGAAGCCTTCTTCGGGCGCCCGGTCCGCGCCGGTGCGCTCGCCGCGGCGGCCTTGCCGGAGGCGGCCGCGCTCTTGTCCGCGGTGGGGCCGCGGGAGCTGCTCCCGCTTGTGGCCGCCGGCTCCGCGACCGGTGCGGCGGCCGGCTTCGCCTTCGGCTTGCGCGCCGGCCGCGCCTTCGCGGCGGGCTTCGGGGCGGCCTTGGGCTTCGCCTCCGCCCGCTCCTTGGGCACCGTCGGCAGCACCATCGCCCGGGTCTCGTCCAGCGGGGGCTCGGGCTTGCGGGCCTCGGGGGCGTGCACCACATCCAGCAGCAGCGCCCGCGCACCGGCATCGTCCAGCCGGCCCGCCGGGTCCTTCACCAGCAGCCCGTAGATGGCCTCTTCCAGGACGCCGGCGCTCTTCGGCGGCTCGACCGGCTCGGTCATCACCGCCGTCAGCGTGGCGATCGCCGAGCCCTTGTCGTACGGCGGCACGCCCTCGACGCAGGCGTACAGCAGCCCGCCCAGCGACCACATGTCAGCCGGCGGGCCCGGCTTCTGACCGCGGGCGCGCTCGGGGGAGATGTAGGAGGGGGCCCCGACGAGCATGCCGGTCGAGGTCACGGAGGGATCGCCCTCGACCTGGGCGATACCGAAGTCGGTCAGCACGACCCGGCCGTCGTCGGACATCAGGACGTTGGACGGCTTCACATCGCGGTGCAGGATGCCCTCGGCGTGGGCGGCGCGCAGCACATCGAGCACGGCCAGGCCCACCTCGGCGGCGCGGCGCGGGGTGAGCGGGCCGTCGTCCCGGACGACCTCGGCCAGCGAGCGGCCCTCGACCAGCTCCATCACGATCCACGGGCGGTCGTCCTCGTCGACCACGTCGTAGACCGTCACGGCGCCGTTGTTCCGGATCCGGGCGATCGCCTTGGCCTCGCGGAGCGTACGGGTGATCAGACGACGCTTCTCGTCCTCCTCGACCCCGCCCGGGAAGCGCAGCTCCTTGACTGCGACCGTACGGCCCAGGACCTCGTCGCGTGCCCGCCATACGGTGCCCATACCGCCACGGCCGAGAACATCGGCGAGCCGGTACCGGCCGGCGAGCAGCCTGCCCTCCTTGCCGTCCATCTCGACCTCGTCACCCACTGAATCCCCTCTGCAATCCAGTCGAGTTGGCAGCTTCGACGTCCCATCGATCACCAAACTGACCCAACTCGGACAACCCACCCTGGCAGAGCCTTCATTCTCCCTCATCCGGAGCCATGCGGAAGGCCCGGGTCGGTGCCGGACAACACCTGGCACCCGTCATGATGGCCCGAACGAACGGGAGTCCCGATGACGATGCGCCCGCCGTGCCCGGCCCCGGCCGGTGACCCGCGCCCGGCACCGCGCCCGGCCGGCCGCCGCCGCGCCGCGGTCCCGGCGGGTCTGCTGGCCGCGCTTGCCCTGGCGGCCTGCACCGCCCGGCCCGACGCCGCCCTCTCCCCACCTGCGGCGGTCGCCCCCCGGCCGCCGGCAGCGGGGACGACGGCGGCCGCACCACGCCATCCGGCCGACGACGGGGCGGTGTCCGCACCGCGCCACCCGGCCGGCGCCGGGGCGGAGTCCGCACTGCACCGGCTGGTCACCGACGGGGCGCCGGGCGCCGCCTCGCTCACCACCCGCGGCGGCGGCTCCTTCGCCGCGCGGTTCGCCACCATCGGGGTGGCCGATCTGCACAGCGGCCGCAGGATGGGTCCGCAGGACCACTTCCGGGCCGGCTCCATCACCAAAACCCTGGTCGCGACGGTGATCCTGCAACTCGTCGCCGAGGGCAGGCTGACCCTGCACGACAGCGCCGCGGCCCACCTCCCACCGGGCGTACCGACCAGGGCGAAGGGCGACGGCAGCGACCTGCGACGGGTGACGATCCGCCAGCTGCTGGACCATACGAGTGGTTTGTTCAACTACACCGCGGACCCCCGGCTGTCCCGGCAGCTGAGCGGCGCGGGCTTCGGCACCCACCGCTACGACAGCCACACCCCGGGCGAGCTGCTGCGGATCGCGCTCGACCATCCGCCGGTGGCCCCACCGGGCACCCGCTACGCCTACTCCAACACCAACTACCTCGTCCTCGGCCTGGTCATCGAGGCGGTCACCGGGCACCCGTACGCCGCGGAGATCCGCCGCCGCGTCCTCGTCCCCGCCGGGCTCGGCCACACCTCCTTCCCCGGCACCGACCCCGTACTCCCCGAGCCGCACGGCCGCGGGTACTCCCGGATCGGTCACCACCGCGTCGATGCCACCTCCCTGGACCCCAGCCGGGCCGGGGCGGCCGGAGAGATGATCACCACCCTCGGCGATCTCAACCGCTTCTTCTCCGCGCTGCTCGGCGGGAAGCTCCTGGCACCGCGCCAGATGGCCGAGATACGCAACGAGAAGGGCACCGGCGGCACCTACGGCCTCGGCCTGTTCGCCACCGCGCTGCCCTGCGGCGTCACGGTCTGGGGTCACGACGGCGACATCAACGGCTCCTACACCCGGACCGCGGGCACCGCCGACGGCCGTCAGGTCGTCAGCTTCCGTGTCAACACCGCCCCCTTGCCCGACCCGGCGCACGGCACCGCCGTCCTGACCGCGGAGTTCTGCACCCGACGGCCCACCGGCGGCCGACCCTAGGGGCACCCGCCCCGCGGCCTACAGGGGCACGATGTCCGGCGCCCCCAGCCGCGCCGCATCCGCCGTCAGATCGTCCGGCTGGCGCTGCGATTCACGCTCCGCCTCGACCCGCTTCTGGTAGTGCGCGATCTCCTTCTCGACCTGGTCGCCGTCCCAGCCCAGCGCCGGTGCGATCAGCTCGGCCACCTCCCGGGCGCTGCGGGCGCCGCGGTCGAAGGTCTCGATGGAGATCCGGGTGCGCCGGGTCAGCACGTCGTCGAGATGCCGGGCGCCCTCGTGCGTACAGGCATAGACCGCCTCGGCCCGCAGATAGTCGTCCGCCGCCGTCAGCGGTTCGCCCAGCGACGGGTCGGCAACCACCAGCTCCAGCAGCTCCTCGACCAGCGAGCCGTAACGGTTCAACAGATGCTCGATGCGCGCCACATGCAGCCCGGTACGCGCCGCGATCCGGGCCCGCGCATTCCACAACGCCCGGTACCCCTCGGCACCCACCAGCGGCACGTCCTCCGTCACGCACTCCGCAACCCTCCCCCAGCTCCCGCTGGGGGTACCCCCAACGAGCCCGTGCACCGCCTCGTCGACCGCGTCCTTGGCCATCACCCGGTACGTCGTGTACTTGCCGCCGGCGACCACGACCAGCCCCGGCACCGGATGCGCGACGGTGTGCTCCCGCGACAGCTTGCTGGTGGCGTCCGACTCCCCTGCCAGCAGTGGCCGCAGCCCGGCGTACACACCCTCCACGTCGTCCCTGGTCAGCGGCGTCGCCAGCACCTCGTTCACATGCTCCAGCAGATAGTCGATGTCCGCGCTGGAGGCCGCCGGGTGCGCCTTGTCGAGATCCCAGTCCGTGTCCGTCGTCCCCACGATCCAGTGCCGCCCCCACGGAATGACGAACAGCACGCTCTTCTCGGTCCGCAGGATCAGCCCGCTCGTCGAATGGATCCGGTCCTTCGGAACCACCAGATGAATCCCCTTCGACGCCCGGACGTGGAACTGCCCGCGCTCCCCGATCAGCGCCTGGGTGTCGTCCGTCCACACCCCGGTGGCGTTGACGATCTGCCGCGCCCGGATCTCGTACTCGCCGCCCCCTTCGACGTCCTCCACCCGCGCGCCGACCACCCGCTCGCCCTCGCGCAGAAAGCCCACCACCCGCGCCCGGTTGGCGACCGCCGCACCGTAGGACGCCGCGGTCCGCACCATCGTCGCCACATAGCGCGCGTCGTCCATCTGCGCGTCGTAGTACTGCAGCGCACCGACCAGCGCGCTCTTCTTCAGGCAGGGCGCGACCCGCAGGGCCCGCTTCTGCGAGAGATGCCGGTGTACGGGCAGGCCGCGGCCGTGCCCCGACGAGACCGACATCGCGTCATACAGCGCCACCCCCGCGCCCGCGTACCAGCGCTCCCACGCCTTGTGCTGCAACGGGTACAGAAACGGCACCGGCTTGACCAGATGGGGCGCCAGCCGCCCCAGCAGCAGCCCCCGTTCCTTCAACGCCTCTCGGACCAGCGCGAAGTCCAGCATTTCCAGATACCGCAGACCGCCGTGGATGAGCTTGCTCGACCTGCTGGACGTGCCCGAGGCCCAGTCCCGCGCCTCGACGAGTCCGGTGGACAGACCGCGGGTCGCCGCGTCCAGCGCGGTCCCCGCGCCGACGACTCCCCCGCCGACCACAAGGACGTCCAGCTCCCGTTCCGCCATTCGGGCGAGCGCCTCGGCCCGCTGCGCCGGTCCCAGTATCGCTGTCTGCACCGCTGCCTCCCGCTGTGCTCGGGGCCATACCCGCCGTCCGTCGATTCTGTCCGCGCTGCGTTCCGCTATCCACCCTCCGCCCATGAACGGCAACACCCCGCCGCCTTGATCCACCAATCCCTATTCTGGGTCAAATATCCGCTTAGTCTACTTATGCGCCATCCGCATACGTCATGCGCACACGTCATTCGCAGTCGCTCGGGAAGGACGGCCGCAGCATGCCCGCAGATCTCGCCGTCATCGGACTCGGTCACCTCGGCCTCCCCCTCGCCCAGGCCGCCACCACCGTCGGCATCAGCACCCTCGGCTACGACCCCGACCCGCACACCGCCGCCCTCTCGGGCGCCGACGGGCCGCTGTCCGCCACCGAACTCCGCCGCCTGCTCTCGGCCGGCTTCCGCACCACCACCGACCCCACCGCCCTCGGCCGGGTCCGCACCGCCGTCATCTGTGCGCCCACCCCACTCGGCGAGGACCAGACCCTGGACCTGGGCTGCATCGCCGACGCCGCCCGCACCCTGGCCGCGCAGCTGCGCCCGCACACCACGGTGATTCTCGAATCCACCGCGTACCCCGGCACCACCGAAGAATTCCTGCGCCCCCTCCTGGAGGAGGGCTCCGGCCTCACCGCCGGGCGCGACTTCCACCTCGCCTGCTCCCCCGGCCGCCTCGACCCCGGCAACCGCACCCACGGCATCGCCAACACCCCCAAGGTGATCGGCGGCCTCACCCCCGCCTGCACGGAGGCGGCCGCCGCCTTCTACGGCCGCCTCACCGACAAGGTCGTCCGCGCCCGCGGCCCCCGCGAGGCCGAGACCGCCAAGCTGCTGGAGACCAACTACCGCCACATCAACATCGCGCTGATGAACGAGATGGCGGTCTTCTGCCATGACATCGGCGTCGACCTGTGGGACGTCATCCGCTGCGCCGAGACCAAACCGTTCGGCTTCCAGTCCTTCCGCCCCGGCCCCGGCGTCGGCGGCCACGCCGCCCCCATCGACCCCAACTACCTTGCTTACAACGGCCGTTCACCGGGCCACCCGCTCCGCATGGTGGAACTGGCGCAGGAAGTCAACGGCCGGATGCCCCGCTACGTCATCCAGCGCTGCGCCACCCTCCTCAACCACCACGGCAAATCCGCCCGCGGCGCACGGGTCCTGCTGCTCGGCGTCACCTACAAGCCGGACATCGCCGACCAGACCGGCTCCCCGGCCCGCGAGATCGCCTCCCGCCTGCGGGAACTGGGCGCCCACCTCACGTACCACGACCCGTACGTCCCCCAGTGGAACGTCCTGGACCGCCCCGTCCCCCGCGCCGACTCCCTCTACGAAGCGGCAGCCGCCGCGGACCTGACGATTTTGCTCCAGGCGCATCGCACGTATGACCTTCAGGGGCTGTCGGTGAAGGCGCAGCTCCTGCTGGATACCAGGGGTGCCACGCCGGCCGGTGCGGCGCACCGGCTTTAGCGCCGGGGCCCGGCGTACGTACTCGGCTGCGGCGCCGTTTTGCCTCGCGGCCCGGCGTACGTACTCGGCTGCGGCGCCGTGCGTTTTCGCCTT
>NZ_SDIG01000025.1:0-61066 GCF_004122755.1 Streptomyces sp. TM32 | reverse complement strand
CCGCAGCCCGTAGGGAAGACCGTCAAGCGAGCCGAGACGATCAAGGAACACAAACAGCGGCGAGGTTAAACGGCAAGCTCACGAGCCGTCCTCGTTCCGATTGCCGTGCACCGCCTCCGGGCGCCGAGACGCGCCGGCCGCGGGAGGGCGGTTGCCCTCACCCTCCAATGAACCGGAAAGCACGCCCGTTTGTGGCACCGTGAGGGCAAAAATCTTCCGTAGCGTATTCATATGACCACGCATGCCGGTGGCATGTGACTGCCGGTGGCGGCGGGCGGCATGGGCCGCCGCGTACCTCGCCCGGTGTGCTCCGGCATGTTCCAGGGCGTACGGGGCAGTGCTCCAACAGCCAGGCGTACGGCGGTGCATGACGCGCCGCCGGGGTGCGCGGCTTGCGAGGGGGAGGCACCGCGCGCCGGCAGGAGGCGCGGGGGAGCGGTAGCGCGTACTGGGGAGGCAGCCGCACGATGAGTGAGCACGAGCCCGTGGTGGACCTGCAACTGGACCGGGCTCACTCGTCCCGGATCTACGACTACTTCCTGGGCGGCAAGACCAATTTCCTGGCCGACCGGATGGCCGCCGGCAGCGTGCTGGGGGTCTTCCCCGCCGCGCTGGTCGCGGCCCGGATCAACCGCGAGTTCATGCACCGCGCCACCCGCGCCCTGGCCGCGTCCGGTATGCGGCAGTTCCTCGACATCGGCACCGGCATCCCCACCGCGCCGAACCTCCACGACATCGCCCAGGGCATCGCCCCGGACTCCCGGGTGGTCTACACCGACAACGACCCGATCGTCCTCGCGCACGCCGCGGCGCTCCTGCGCAGCACCCCCGAGGGGCGGACCGCGTACGTCCAGGCCGATGTCCACGACCCCGAGGGCATCCTCACGGCGCCGCGGCTCCTGGACACCCTCGATCTGCGCCGCCCGGTCGCGCTCAGCCTGAACGCGCTGATGCACTTCGTCCCGGACGACGGCCAGGACCGCGCACACGACATCGTCGAGCGCCTCAAGGCCGCGCTGCCCAGCGGCAGCACGCTCACCATGACCCATGCGACACCGGACTTCAGCCCCGCGGCCATGGACAAGATCATCAAGATCTACGCCGAGGCGGGCACCCGGCTCCAGTTCCGCTCCCGTGCCGCGTTCCGGCGGTTCTTCGACGGCTGGGAGCTGCTGGAGCCGGGCGTGACCCTCTCCCACCAGTGGCGCCCGGACCATCCCGACGACGCCACCCATGTCACCGACGCGGAGGCCGCCAGCTACGCGGCCGTCGCGCGCAAACCCTGAGCGCGACGGGGCAGGCGGCCGACCGCCTGCCCCGGATGCCTCACTCCTTGCGGTAGCCGTACGCCTCCCCGGCGGCCGCCGCGACCGCGTCCAGGTCCGCTCCGGTCGAGGAGGTGACCACGGCGGCCACCGCGCCCTCCACGAACGGCGCGTCCACCAGCCGTGCGCCGTCGGGGAGTTCATCTCCCTCGGCGATCAACGACTTCACGGTCAGTACGGCGCTGCCCAGATCGACCAGGATCGCCACCCCGGCCCCGCGGTCCACCGCCCGGGCCGCCTCGGAGATCAGCTCCGCACTCGTCCCCAGCCCGCCGTCCGGACCGCCGCCCGCTGCGGCCACCGGCACCGTGTCACCGCCGCCGGCGAGCCCGACCGCCAGCGCCGCCACCGACTCGGCGACCGGCGCGCTGTGCGACACCAGCACCACTCCGACCGGTGTCCCCGCCCCGGCGGCCGTACCGCCCGTCGTCCGCTCGCTCACTTCGCCACCTCCGCAAGGGCCGCGAACAGCAGTGCCGAGGAGGTCGCCCCCGGATCCTGATGGCCGATGCTGCGTTCGCCCAGATAGCTCGCCCGGCCCTTCCTGGCCAGCATCGGTACGGTCGCCAGCGCGCCCTTCTCGGAGGCCGCGGCCGCCGCGTCGAAGGAGGTGGCCAGGGCCTCGATGCCCGGCACCAGCGCGTCGAGCATCGTCTTGTCGCCCGGCGCCGAGCCGCCGAGCTGTGCCACCGCGTCGGCCCCGGCGGCCAGCCCCGCCCGCAGCTCCTCCGCGGACACCTGCGGAGCCTCGCCGAAGGCCTTGCCGGCCCGTCGCAGCAGCGTCCCGTACAGCGGTCCGGACGCCCCGCCCACACTGGAGATCAGCTTCCGTCCGGCGGCGATCAGGGTGGCTCCGGGGGTCGCCGGCGGCTCCGCCTCCAGCGCGGTGACCACGGCCGCGAAGCCGCGCTGCATATTTCTCCCGTGGTCGGCGTCACCGATGGGGGAGTCCAGCTCGGTGAGCCGGTCGGCCTCCCGGTCGATGACGGCGGCCGCCGCCGTCATCCAGCGTACGAAGAATGCGGCATCCAGCACCGTTTCGGACACGGACTTCTCTCCTTGGTCGTTCGGGCACTCAACAAGAAAGCGGATACGGCGCGGGCCTACCGGCCCCAGCGGAGTCCCGCGGTCTGCACCGGCGCGTCCCACAGCCGCAGCAGTTCCCCGTCCACCTGACACAGCGTCACCGAACAGCCCGCCATGTCGAGCGAGGTCACATAGTTCCCCACGAGCGTGCGGGCCACCGCCACGCCCCGTTCGTCGAGCACCCGGCGGACCTCCGCCTGGAACCCGTACAGCTCCAGCAGCGGGGTCGCGCCCATGCCGTTGACCAGCACCAGCACCGGCAGCCGCGGATCCAGCTCCGTCAGGACCGCGTCGACCGCGAAGTCCGCGATCTCGCGCGAGGTCATCATCGCGCGGCGCTCGCGCCCCGGCTCCCCGTGGATCCCGACCCCCAACTCCAGCTCCCCGGCCGGAAGATCGAACGTCGGGCTGCCCTTCGCCGGCGTCGTACAGGCGCTCAGCGCCACCCCGAAGCTGCGCGAGGACGCCACGACCTGCCGGGCCAGCGCCTCCACCCGCTCCAGCGGCATGCCCTCCTCGGCCGCGGCACCGGCGATCTTCTCCACGAAGAGCGTCGCGCCGGTACCGCGCCGCCCCGCGGTGAACGTCGAGTCGACCACCGCGACATCGTCATCGACGAGCACGCTGGCCACCTGCACCCCCTCGTCCTCCGCGAGTTCCGCCGCCATCTGGAAGTTGAGCACGTCCCCGGTGTAGTTCTTCACGACGAACAGCACGCCGTGGCCGCTGTCCACGGCCGCCGCGGCACGCACCATCTGATCGGGCACCGGTGAGGTGAAGACCTCGCCCGGACAGGCGGCATCCAGCATGCCGGGCCCGACGAACCCCCCGTGCAGCGGCTCGTGCCCGCTGCCGCCCCCGGACACCAGCGCGACCTTGTCCGCCACCGGCGCGTCCCGCCGCACGATCACCCTGTTCTCGACATCCACCACCAGCTCCGGGTGCGCCGCGGCCATCCCGCGCAGCGCATCGGCCACCACGGTCTCGGCGACGTTGATCAGCATCTTCATGGGTACCTCCTGGTGAGACTGGCAGTGGGCCATCTGACCGGTGTTCTTCCAGGTCATGGTAGGTATGGCGGGGCGGGCCCCGGTAGTCTCCGGCGGTGCGAAGCGGGGGTGGGCAGGCTGATGCCGACCTCGTGCGGGCTGGGTTGATGGCCTATCAGGTGGCGGGTACGGGCCTCCGGGACGTCGAGGAGCGGTGGGGACCAGTATCGGACGGTGAGGGGCCCGGCGGCACTGCTGCGTGCTGGTGTCGTTGCGCTCTCTGTAGTGCGTTCACCTGAGGTTGCTCGCGGGCGCGTCGTCCGGACGGCCGTGGCCCCCCGGGGTGCGCCCCTCCTGCGCCCCGCTTTCTCCGGGCGCGGAGGGGCGGCCCCGCCGTGTGGGTGTCCCCCGCGTGTCGGTGTCCCGGCGTGTCACGGTGACGTGACGTGGCTGCTGCCCTGCTCCGGTCGGGCGTCAAACCCGGTGGTGGGGCATCGCCGTGCCGGTGCCGGTGCCGGTGCCGTGGTGGCCGGTGCTGCCCGCCCGTCGGTCGCGGCCGTGGTGCCGGGCCGCTCAGCTGCGGCGGCCGGCTGCCTTGCGTACGCCGTAGGCGGCGGCGCCGACCGCGAACACCGCGGCACCCCACAGGACCGAGGCCGGCGGCAGGGCGAAGGCCAGCGCCAGGCAGCCGGCCGTGCCGACGACCGGGACGAGCCGGGCCGGGCGGCCCTCGGCGGGGCTGAGGGTCCAGGCGGAGGCGTTGGCGAGGGCGTAGTAGGCCAGCACGCCGAAGGAGGAGAAGCCGATCGCGCCGCGCACGTCCGTGGTGGCGACGAGGACGGCGACCACCGCGCCGACGGCGAGTTCGGCACGGTGCGGCACCTTGGTGCGCGGGTGGACGGCGGCCAGCGCGTGCGGCAGGTGCCGGTCGCGGGCCATCGCAAGAGTGGTGCGCGAGACCCCGAGGATCAGCGCGAGCAGGGACCCGAGCGCCGCGACGGCCGCCCCGCCCCGTACCACCGGCGCCAGGGCCGGGACGCCGGCCGCACGCACCGCCTCCACCAGCGGCGCGGCGCTGTGGGCGAGGCGGTCGGGCCCGAGGACGGACAGCACCGCGACCGCGACGCCCGCGTACACCACCAGCGTGATGCCGAGCGCGAGCGGGATCGCGCGGGGGATGGTCCGTCCGGGATCGCGCACTTCCTCGCCGAGGGTGGCGATGCGCGCGTAGCCGGCGAAGGCGAAGAACAGCAGACCGGCCGCCTGCAACACCCCCGCGACGGAGGCGTCCACGCCGAGGTCCGGGCGCGCCGGGCCGGCCGCGCCCGAGGTGAGACAGGCGGTGGCCACGGCGGCGAGCACCGCCAGGACGACCGCGACGATCCCCCTCGTCAGCCAGGCGGACTTCTGCACGCCGGCGTAGTTCACCGCGGTCAGCGCCACCACCGCCGCCACGGCAACGGCGCGCGCCTGGCCGGGCCATACGTAGGAGCCCACGGTCAGGGCCATCGCCGCGCAGGAGGCGGTCTTGCCGATCACGAAGCCCCAGCCGGCCAGATAGCCCCAGAAGTCCCCGAGGCGCTCGCCGGCGTAGACGTAGGTGCCACCCGAGCGGGGGTAGCGGGCGGCCAGCCGCGCGGAGGAGGTCGCGTTGCAGTACGCCACCACCGCGGCCAGCCCCAGGGCCGGCAGCAGGCCCGGCCCGGCCGCCGCCGCGGCCGGAGCGAGCGCGGCGAAGATCCCCGCGCCGAGCATCGCCCCGAGCCCGATCACCACGGCGTCGCCCACGCCCAGACGCCGGTCCAGCTCTCCCGCTCCGGCAGACTGCGCCGATGTCTCCATCGCTCGCTCCTCTGCTCGCTCCTCGACAAGGGGCACCACGGCCGGACCACGGTTCCGGCACCGGCGCAGACCCTAGAGCACCAAGGTGGCCGGCCGGTTTCCCCCGTTCGCCCCGTGCGCGACTTCGGGCGTAAGGACAAGGCGAGTGGTGTGCGCCCGGCGCACCCCTTCCCACGGCGAAGCGGCGTGCCCCTTCACCCGTTCGGCTGTTAAGTCGGTTATGGATACTTCTCGTTCGCGCGGCCGGTCCGTCCGCGCCACTCTCGCGGCACTCCTCCTCCTCGCCCTCACGGCGGTGGCGGGCCCCACCGCCACCGCCGGCAATCAGCCGGCACCCGCCGCGGACCCCGCGGCGGTCCGTGACTGGAACGCCCTCGCCGCCGACACCATCAGCACCAACCTCGGCCCCACCCGCCCCTCCGGGCAGGCGGTCATCTGGCACGGGTTCGTCTCGGCCGCCGTCTACAACGCCGTGGTCGGCATCCAAGGCCGCTACGCCCCGTACAAGTGGCGGGCGCGCGGGCCCGCCACCGCCTCGCCCGAGGCGGCGGCCGTGACCGCCGCACACCACGTACTGGTCGCCTTCTTCCCCGCCTCCCGGGCGACGCTCGACGCCGCGTACGCCGATTCCCTCGCCAAGATCCCCGACGGCGCGGCGAAGACGCAGGGCGTGGCGTTCGGGACGCGCTCCGCCGACCACCTCATCGCCCTGCGCGAAGGCGACGGCCGGTTCGCCACGGTGGAGTTCACCCTGCCGCCCGCGCCCGGCATCTGGCGGCCCACCCCGCCTGCCCACCTGCCCTTCATCGACACCTGGCTCGCGAAGTTGCGTCCCATGGTGCTCACCTCCCCGGACCAGGTCCGTCCCGGCAGGCCGCCCGCGCTGTCCTCGGCCCGCTACGCCCGGGACGTGAACGAGGTGAAGACCATGGGGGCGAGGACCGGCTCGCCGCGTACCGCGCAACAGACCGAGACCGCGCTGTTCTTCGGGGGCAGCCTGGTGGTGCAGCTCCAGTCGGCCTTCCGCGACTACTCCGCCCGGCACCAGCTGGGCATCGCCGACACCGCGCGGATGATCGCCGCGGCGAACGCCTCGGCCACCGACGCCGTCGTCACCGCCTGGAACACCAAGCTCCACTACGGTTTCTGGCGGCCCATCACCGCCATCCAGCTCGCCGACACCGACGGCAACCCCGCGACCGACGCCGACCCGCAGTGGCAGCCGCTGCTGATCACCCCACCGCACCCCGACTACCTCAGCGGTCACGCCACGGTCGCCGGTGCCGTGACCCGGACCCTGACCGGAGTCCTCGGCACCGCGCACCTCGATCTCACCTTCTCCTCCGACGCCACCGGCACCACACGGCACTACGACGACGCCGTGCGGTTCAACGAGGACATGATCAACGCCCGGGTCTGGGCCGGAATCCACTTCCGCACCGCGGACCTCACCGGGTGCCAGGTCGGCAACCGCATCGGCGTCTGGACGGTCACCCACTTCTTCCAACCCTTGCGCCCGGCCCACGCGCACGCCACGCTGCCGGGCCGGCCGACGTGCCCGCGCGGCACCACGCCCTGACCGGTCCGCACCGCCCGCCGGTCGACCGTACGCACCGCGGCCTGGGCAGCCGTAAGTGCCCGGCCGACCGGCGGGCGGAGGGACCACCGAGGCGGGCGGTCCGGCACGGAACGTACGGCGGCAGGCCCACGGCACCGACCACCTCACCGGTCCGGACGTCGGGGGGCCGCCGCCTGCTTGAGCGCGGCCGGTCCGGCATGCGCTCCCGTGTCGCTCTCACACGGGAATGGCCGGGCCGACCGGCAGGGCCGACAACAGCAGGAGTGCCACATCGTCCTGACGGTCCGTATCGGCGTCCTGGTTCTCCAGGAGGGCGTCGGCGAGGCGTTCGGGGCCCAGGGGCGGGGCGTCGTTGAGCCGCCCGGCCAGGTCGGCGACGGAGCGCTCCGGATCGACGCCCGGCGTTTCGACCAGGCCGTCGGTGTAGAGCGCCAGCACGGAATTCGGCGGCAGCGTGATCTCCGTGGCGGAGTACCGGGCGTCCGGGTCGATGCCCAGGAGCAGGCCGGGCGGCACGTGCAGTACCGAGGTGTGCCGGTCGGGATGGCGGAGGATGGGCGGCGGATGACCGGCGCCGGCCAGGCACGCCCGCCGGGTCCGCAGATCGATGCGGACGTACAGGCAGCTGGTGAACAGCTCCGGGTCCAGGTCGGTCAGCAGCCGGTTCGTACGGGCCAGCACCTCTCCGGGGGGCACCCCCGCGGTCGCATAGGCACGGACGGCGGTGCGGGCCTGGCCCATGAAGGCGGCGGCCGTCGCGTTGTGGCCCTGCACATCCCCGATGACGGCGGCGACGTGGCCCGCGTCGAGCCGGATCAGGTCGTAGAAGTCGCCGCCGATCTCCATACCGCGGGTCGACGGCAGGTAACGGCCGGCGACGGCGAACCCGGGCACCTCGGGCAGGCCGTGCGGCAGCAGGCCGGCCTGCAGATCGTGGGCCAGCTGCTGCTTGGTGTCGTAGAGCCGGGCCCGGTCGAGCGCCTGGGCGATCAGCCCCGCCAGCGAGGTGAGCACCTGGCGCTCCTCCGGGCTGAAGGTGCGGGGCCGGGTGTACGAGAGGATGCAGCAGCCGACCGGGCGGCCGGAGACCACCAGCGGCAGCACGGCCCGGGAGGCCTTGCCGGTCAGTTGCAGCAAGCCCGGGTAGTCGCGTTCGCTGTCGTCGGGAGAGCTGAAGAAACAGGGCTCCCCGGTGGCGAGGGCGCGTACGGCAGGGCTGTTGGCGGCGTCGAGGGCGACACCGTCGAAGGCGGTGACGGCCTCAGGGGGGTACCCGCGGTGGCCGATGGTGTGCAGCCGGCCGCCCTCCGCCGCATACATGATCATGCCCTGGGCGCCGAACGCGGGCATGATCTGGCCGGCGATGAGATCGACGACATCCCGCACGCCCACGGCCTCGGTGAGGGCCGCCGCAAGATGCAGGACGTGGTAGATCTGCCCGGCCCGCACGGGCACGACCTCGCCCTCCGTGGCCGGGGGCGCCACCGGGCCGTAATCCTTGCCCGAGGGACCGATCCACATGCTCAGCCCCCGGGCGTCCGGGAACAGCCGGAAGGTGAGCCACCGGTCCGGGGGCCGGCAGGCGGTGAACGACATCGGCCGGCGGCTGATCACTGCCGCGCGGTAGCGGTCCTCGAAGGCGGGGTCGCGCAGCCACGGCAGGGCGTCCCAGGGGCGCGCGCCGAGCAGCCGGGCCTCCTGCTCGCCGAGCAGCCCCGCCGCGCCCGTGGTGACCAGCGTGAAGCGCCCCTCCAGGTCGAGGGCGCAGCAGCCGCCGGGCAGCCGCTCCAGGTAGTCGACGGCCGCCAGCGCCTCGTCGCGGCCCACGGTCCGCGCCGGAGGCGGCGAGAGGACCCGCGGGGCGCCGGCGGGCGCGGTGGCGGTGCCGGGCCGGGGGCGTTCGTCCAGCAGCGCCGCCAGACGCCGGCAGGCGGCCGTCACCGCTTCGCGTTCGTCCCCCGACAACTGCGGTGCGTGGCCGGCCGGCCACAACAACAACAGGGCGCCCCGGCCGTCGGTGCGATCGCCGACCGGGGCCGCCGCCAGCGCGAAGTCGTAGGGCACGGCCACCGCCGTACGGGGGAAGTCCCGGGCCATCTGCTGCTGGCCGCCCGCCCACACCAGCCGCTGCTCACGGGCCGCGACGGCGACCGGGATCGGGGCGGCCAGGGCCACTCGGCTCCACGGCTCCAGGAACGGCGCCGGTATCCCGCTCATGGCGGTGAGCTGCAGCACCGGCTCATCGGCCGCCAGCTCGTAGAGGCCGCCGGCGGACGCCCCGGTCTCCCGCAGGGCGCCCAGCAGTGCCCGGTCCACCGGATCCGCCCCGGCCCCGCCGGTCATCGCTCACCTGCACACAGCTGTCGCGCCATCGAGACCACTCCGGCCGCTGGTTCTCCCGTGAGGAGACCGTCGCGCCGTCTCTTCCGGGTCAGTGCCGACGTTACGCCGCCGACCGGGCCGCGGCACTCGATCCCCCGGCCCGCACCGGTGCCGCCATGGCCAGGCGCGCTCAAGATGCGCTCAGCTCAGGCCGTATATCATGTAGGGACGCCTCTTGGAAGTGGCGTGGGCAGATGTCGCCTCCGAATCCGGAGAGGACCATGGCCACAGGCGAAGAGGACGACACGGAACGAGTCCGGCGTCCGTCCAGCAAGAAGACCGCCAAGAAAACCGTCAGAAAATCCAGCCGTACCGAGGCCGGGAGCCGCGGGAGCGGGACGGAGCGCGCAGCCCGCCGCGTTTCGGCGCCACGCGCCATGCGGAACGCCTCCGAGCAGCTCGAAGAGCTGCTGGGGCGGGCCCCCGAGTCCGTCTCCGCGGTGCAGCCGACGGAGGACGGCTGGCAGGCGGATGTGGAAGTCCTGGAGCTGGAACGGGTGCCGGGGACGACGAGCGTGATGGCGACCTACCGTGTGACGCTGGACGAGGAAGGCGAACTCGTGGCGTACGAGCGCACCCGCCGCTACACCCGCGGTCAGATCGACCGGCGTTGAGGCCGGCAGGCCGCGGCACCACGTTCGCCAGGCGAACGACTCGGCCGCTCCGCACGGCGGGGCGAGCCGGTGAAGGGAGGCACCGTGACTGTGGTGCCGCAGAGCGGAGGAGCCCTCGCCCCCGGTGGCGGGGCAGGCTCCGGAAATCTCTACGAGATCCTCGATCTGATCCTGGACCGCGGTCTGGTCATCGACGTCTTCGCACGTGTGTCGTTGGTCGGCATCGAAATCCTCAAGATCGATGCCCGCATCGTCGTGGCGAGCGTCGACACCTACCTGCGCTTCGCCGAGGCCTGCAACCGCCTCGACCTGGAAGCGGGGCGCAAGGCGCCCTCCCAGCTGACCGATCTGGTCGGAGAGGTCACCGAGGGTGGTTCGCACGGCAAGGCCAAGGGCGCACTGTCCGGAGCCGCGGAGGCCGTCAGCGACGTCCTCAAGGGCAGCGACGACGAGGAGCACGAGGAGAAGGAGAAGGAGCCCGCCGGCCGGCGTGAGCGGCAGGCTCGTCGGCCGGCCCGGCGCCGGAAGGAGTGAGCGATGCCCGTCTATGTCTACTCCATCGTCGCAACCAGCCACCCCCAGAACCTCAACGGCCTGAACGGGGTGGGCGACCCGCCGTCCACGCTGCGCACGGTGCAGAGCGAGGAACTCACCGCCGTCGTGAGCGACGCCCCCGAGGAGCTGCGTCCCAAACGCCGTGACCTGGCCGCGCATCAGGCAGTCCAGGAAGCGCTGATGGCCGACGGCACCGTCCTGCCCCTGCAGTTCGGCTTCACCACCACGGACGACGACTCCGTACGGGACGTGCTTGAGGAGCGTGCGGAGATGTACGCCGAACGGCTGGAGGCGCTGGAGGGCTGTGCCGAGTACCACCTCAAGGTCAGCCAGGCCGAGGAGGCGCTGCTGCGGCAGATCCTCTTGGAGTCGGACCAGGCGCGCGCGCTGAACGAGCAGATCACCAGCGGCACCGGCGGCCCGCAAGCCCCGCTCGCCCTCGGTGAATTGATCGCCGGGGAAGTACAGGCACGGGAGGAACAGCTCGTCGACCGGATCGTCGGGGCGCTGCGCGAATTCGCGCGGGAGGAGAGCCTGTCACAGGCGACCGGGGACGACTTCCTGAGCGTGTCCTTCCTGGTGGAGCAGGACAACGAGAAGAGCTTCCTCTACGCGGAGCAGGAACTCGCCCAGGAACTGGGGGAGGACTTCTCCTTCCGGCTGCTCGGCCCGCTGCCCGCCTACAGTTTCGTCTAGGGAGATCCCAATGGCAGGCCTGCTGACTCACCTCGCCACCCTTCCGCTGGCGCCCGTACGCGGCGTGGCCTGGGTGATGGAACGCGTCGTCGACGCCGCGGAGGAGGAGTACTACGACCCCGCACCCATCGAGCGGGAACTCGCCGAGCTCGAACGGGCGCTGCTCGCGGGCGAGATCGACGAGGAGACCTTCGACCGGCGCGAGGACGAACTGCTGGACCGGCTGGAGGAGATCAGGGCTCATGTGCAGGGCACCGGCAGCTGACCGCGGCCACCGACGAGCCGGAGCGCGGGCGCGCGCTGCGGCCGCAACACCGGGACACCCGGGAATCGAGGTGCGACGGCCGTGAACGAACCCGTGGCACGGAGGACGGGTGACTACCCGTCCCGGGCCGGCCCGTACGGCGGCCAGGGCTCCTCGGCCAACCTCGCCGACATCCTGGAACGTGTCCTGGACAAGGGCATCGTCATCGCGGGCGACATCCAGATCAACCTGCTGGACATCGAACTGCTCACCATCAAACTCCGGCTGCTGGTCGCCTCGGTGGACAAGGCGAAGGAGATGGGCATCGACTGGTGGGAGCACGACCCCGCACTCTCCTCCCGCGCTGCCGACGGCTACCACTCGCTCGCCGAGGAGAACAGGCGGCTGCGCGCCGAGATCGAGGCCCTGCGCGAGGGCGACGAGCTGCCGCCGGCCGAGGACGAGGACGAGGAGAGGCGCCCCGCGCCGCGCCGTGCCGCACGGACCTCCCGCGCCAAGCGGGCCGAGCCCCGCCCCCGCAGCAAGCGGCGGGACGAGTCATGACCGCGACGATGAGCTATGCGTACGCCGTCGCCCGGGACGACGACGACACGCTGGCGCGGGCGCTGTCCGGTCTGCCGGGCGTGGCGGACGCACCGGTGCACCTGGTGCGGCACGACGAGATGGTGGTCGCCGTGAGCCCGGTGCCCGAGCAGGACTTCCAGGAGTCCGCGCTGCGCGCCAACTTGGAGGACCTGGAGTGGCTGGAGTCGGTGGCCCGCGCCCACCACCGGGTGATCGGGGCCCTGGCCGAGCGCACCACCGTCCTGCCGCTCCGGCTGGCGACGGTGTACCTCGACGACGAGCGGGTGCGGCAGATGCTCGAAGCCCGCCAGGAGACGTTCGCCGGCCGGCTGTCCGAACTGACCGCCCACACCGAGTGGGGCGTCAAGATCTACGTCGAGACGCCCGCGGCCACCGAGCGCCCGGCCGCGCCGCCGGCCGCTGCGGACCTGAGCCCCGGGCGGGCCTACCTCAGCCATCGCCGGGCGCAGCGGCACGCCCGCGAGGACGCCTACCGGGACGCCGAGGAGGTCGCCCGGCGTGTCGAGGACGCCGCCCGGCACCATGCCGTCGACCGGGTCCAGCACCGGGTCCAGCAGGGCGAACTCGCCCGCGGGCCGGGGGAGAACGTCATCAACGACGCCTACCTCGTACCGGTGGGGCACGCCGAGGGCTTCCGCGCCGACGTCCTGCGGGCCGGCGAGGGGCTGACCGGGGTCCGGGTCGAGGTCACCGGGCCATGGGCCCCGTACTCCTTCGCCACGCCCCCCGAAACCGAGCCGATGAAGCGGGCCGCACCGTGAGGGCGGCGGACGGCCGGCCGCCGGCAGTGGCCCAGGAGCCGCTGCCGGACCGGCAGATCGCGCTGATCGACCTGCTGGACCGGCTGCTCAGCGGGGGCGTGGTCCTGACCGGCGATGTCGTGCTGTCCATCGCTGACATCGACCTCGTTCGCATCTCGCTGCGCGCGCTGATCGTCTCCATCAGCGAGCAGATGCCCGCCCCGTGGTCCGCCACCGCACCCCCGGTACGCGATGGTCATGACGGATGAGGACCGCCGCCCCGCCAGCCGCTTCGACGATGTCGCCGACGCGGCCGACCGGGCATTCCGGCTGCTGCCCGCGGCACCGCAGGACGAACTGCCGTCCGGCGGCGGGGAGCGACGGAGCCCGGCACACCGGCTGCGCACCAACCCGGACACCGTGGAACGCGACCTCATCAAGCTCGTGCTCACCCTCGTCGAGCTGCTGCGCCAGCTCATGGAACGTCAGGCCCTGCAACGGGTCGACTCCGGAGACCTCACCGAGGAGCAGGAGGAGCGCCTGGGGGCAACGCTGATGATTCTTCACGACCGCATGGTGGAACTCTGCACCCAATACGACCTCTCGATGCAGGACCTCAATCTGGATCTCGGCCCGCTCGGGACATTGCTGCCACCCGCTGAATCACCCTGAAGGAGCGTGACATGGGAATAGCAAAGAAGACCAGGAACCTCGGCCAGATCGTCGAGGGAAAGGCGATGCATACGACCGGGAAGGCGCTGGGCAACAAAAGCCTGGCCCGGAGAGGGAAAGCCGAACTTGTCAGGGGGAGAGTGAAGCAGGCAATGGAGAAGGGCAGGGACTCTCTCAGGCACTGACGGTACCGAAGGCACTGACGGCACGGCCCCGCCGCCGCACTCCCTGCGACGACGGGGCCGGCGTCATGGGCCGGGAGACTCCCGGCACGGCTCAGGATTGCCGGCTCGCCTGCTGGACGGCCACCCGGCCCACCACGGTCTCGCCGCGGGCCGCGCCGGTGCCGAGCGTGCCGCCGGCGCTCTCCAGATGCGCCCGGACGAACCACTGGAACAGCTCCAGCGACCGCAGATGCTCGATGAGCAGGTCCTGGGTCACCGGATCGACCCCGTCGGTGGCGGCCACCGCCGCCCGATGGTCCTCGATGATCCCGGAGTAGACGCCATCCAGCGCACCCAGGTGCGCGATCGCGTCCGCCCGCCCGACGGAGTAGTCCTCCCAGGTCCGTTCCGCGGTCAATGCGCCCGGCGTGCCTGCCGGGGAGCCGCCGAGGGTCGCGATGCGCTCCGCGGTGGCATCGACCATGGCGCGCACGGAATCGACCTGCGGATCGAGCATTTCGTGGACGGCGATGAAATGTGGCCCCACGACATTCCAGTGCACATGCTTGAGCGTCAGAGCCAGATCATTGAGCGCGTGCAGCCGCAGCCGCAGACGTTCGATGACCTCTCCTCCCTCGGCCTCGGTCATGCCGGGCACGGTGTACGCGGGGGAATATGCGGGGGAATTGCTCGCGGCCACGGTGAACTCTCCTTCCATCACAGGTCGGATCGTCCTGTGATGGGAAACCGGGTGCCCGGCAATTCCGCTCGGAAACATCTCCTCAGCGCTGATTGAAGCGGTCCGCCGCCCGTTCGTTGAGGGCGCCGAGGACCGCGCGCAGCCGAGGGGCCGGCGGCTGCTCCCCGGCCTCGACCGCCGCGCCGCGCACGGTGGTGCGGGTGCCGTCCCGCGGCAGCACCCGGGCGACCGCCGACACCAGCCGGGTGGTGGTCACCGGGGCCAGCCCGTGGACCGTGGCGCCGAGCCTGGCCGCCGGGGTCAGCACCAGGCGCGGGCGCCGGCGCTGGAGCGCGGTCACGATGCGGTCCGCCGCCCGCTCGGCGTTCATGGACAGCAACGGCGCCCCGGCCACCGCGGAGAACCATCCGTACTCCCGCCGCCGGTCCCCGCCGAAGAGGGCATGGACATGCGACCCGGTGCGCATCAGGCCGGGGTGGACCGCGGTCACCGAGACGCCGTGCGGGGCCTCCTCCGCATACAGCCCTTCGGCCAGCGCGCCCACCGCCGACTTGGCGCAGGAGTACGGCAGCAGATGCGGCACCGTCAGCAGACCGCCGACCGATCCGATGAGCACCAGCCGACCGCCGACCGGGCTGTGCCGGAGGTGGGGGAGGGCGGCCAGCGCGGTGTTCAGGGCCCCGTGGAAGACCGAGTCCATCGCGTCCTGGAACCCCTCGGCGCCGGCGCCTCCGCGGGGCCGACCTGGATGATGCCGGCGTTGGCGATGACGATGTCCAGCCCCCCGCGGTCCCCGGCGATCTCCGCGAGGCGGTCGCGCACCGCGGCCCGGTCCCGTACATCGCACACCACCCCCTGCACCGTGCCGCCGCGGCACGGGCCGAGCTTGCCGACGGCCCTGCCCAACTCGGCGTCGTCCCTGGCCAGCAGCGCGACCTCACAGCCGCGCCGCAGCAACTCGCGGGCCAGCAGCAGCCCGAGCCCGCGCGAACCGCCGGTGACGACAGCGGTGAGCCCCGCGATCGAAGGAGGAGGCGGAAACACACGCATGGTGAGTCCTTCCCTCGGGCGCCGGCCGGCGCGGGCGGGAGGCATGACCTCACCTCACCGGCCCCCGCGCACGAACCGGCTCACTCCTCTTCCTCTTCCTCGCCCTCTTCCCACTCCTCTTCCTCTTCGTCCCCCTCGTCCCGGTCCTCGGCGTCGCCCTCGCCCTCTTCCTCTTCCTCCCCCTCTTCCTCGTCGTACTCCTCCTCGGCGCCCTCGCCCTCGTAGTCCTCCGCTTCTTCCCCCTCTTCCGCCTCTTCGTCCTCGACGGCCTCCTCATGGGTCCGTACGACTTCGCCGTCGCGGATCTCGCCACGCCAGCCCTCCGGCTCCTCCTCGGTGAGGGTCACGTAGCGCTGGAAGTGTTTGAAGTCCAGCCGCAGTCGGCGTCCCTGGGCGCGCCAGATGTTCGCGGTCTTCTCGAAGAATCCCGAGGCGTAGTACTCGACGACCAGCACGATGCGGGTCAGGCTGGGCCCCAGCTCGTGAAAGCTGACGGCACCGTGGGTCGTTCCCCTGGAGCCCTCGGCCGTCCAGACGATGCGTTCGTCCGGCACCTGCTCCAGGACGGTCGCCTTCCAACTCCGGGTCGAGGGGCCGACCTTGGCCTTCCAGTCCGTGGTCGTCTCGTCCGACACCGACACATTGCGGACGCCCTTGGTGAAGCTGCTGAATTTCTCGTACTGGGTCCAGTGGTCGTAGGCGGTACGCAGCGGTACGCCGATATCGAGAACCTCGATGATGTTGGTGACCTTCTGGTCCCCGGACTTGCGCTTCTTCCCGCCGCCCAAGACCTCCTTGGCCTTGTCCTTGACGTTCTCCGCCGTCCCCTTGAGTGCGGCGGAGACGGGGGAGTCGCCGCCGAGGAGATTGGCGCCGATCTTGGAAAGGGATCCGCCGTTCTCGGCGACATCGGTGAGCTGGTCCGTCACATCCATCAGCTTGTCGCCGGCTCGTTCGGCCAGATTTCCGACCCAGCTCGTCACGTAGTCTCCGAGCTCGTCCCGCAGTCGGTCGAGTCCCGAGTCCGCTTTGTCCTGTCCCGTCTTGACCATGACCCGTTACCTCCGGCGCTCGACGCGCGCTGATGTCTTTTTGGCGCTCTTCTTCGCAGCGGGGCCTGATTTCCTGCCTGCGGCAGTCTTTTTCGGTGGGGCCTTCTTGGCGGCCTTCCCTGTCTTCTGCTTGGCCGTGGTCTTCTTGGCGGGTGCCTTCTTCGCGGCGGACTTCTCCGCTGTGGTCTTCTTTGCCGCGGTCTTCTTGGCGGCGGTCTTCTTCGCAGGCGCCGTCTTCTTCGCGGCCGTACGGCCGGTGGCAGCCTTCTTCCCGGCATCCGCCCGCGGTGTACGCCGGCCGGTCCGCTCCTCAGGTTCCTCCTCGGGTTCCTCTTCCTCCTCCTCGTACTCGCCCTCGGGCTCCTCCTCGCCTTCTTCCTCTTCTTCTTCCTCCGGCTCCAGCTCGCCGCTTTCGAGCTTCAGGGTCCGGTCGTGGAGCGTGTCGGCGAAGTTCTCAAGTTGGTGGTTGGCGGCCGCGGCCAGAGCCTTCCGGCCGGCGTCCAGCACTTCTCCGCGCAGTTGCTCACCCAGCTCCGCGACCTGGGGGATCTCGCCGAGTTTGCGTATCCCCTCCGTCACGAGCTGTCGCGGTTCGAGCCCCAATTGACGTCCGGCGACATACGACGCCACTGTCAAGGCGAATCGCGCCTTCTTCGTGCGGCCCAGCAGATAGCCGCCGGCCAGTGCGGCGACCAACAGGGCCTTGGATCCGTCACTCATGGGTGCGCCACCTTTTCCCGGTCATCCGGCCGAATCGGCGTCCGTTCAGGGAGCCACCGCCCAGCGGTGATGCTCGCCCTAACTCCAGAGTGAGCTGTGTGATGTCCTCCGCATCTTGAGCGCGCTGACAAGCCCTGCGCGGCTACGCGGTGAATGCGGCTGATCCCATTGTGTGGTGGATATCCGCTGGGGACAGGCCCGCGGAATGCCGTCGGTTTCCTCCGGTCCACCCGCATAAGGGCTGGTCACGGGGGTGGTGTACGGCACGTCGAATGCCTCCGTCGCAGGTGTGCGGACGCCGCGTAACGGCCCTAGGCTCGGAATATGCCGGGAATACGCCGTGCGCCGTCTCGTGTGGGAGCAGGGGGAACGCGGCGTGTTCGCCGGCGCACGGTGTCCGTACGGCTGTGGGCCGTGGCGGCGGTGGTGGCGCTGTGCGGCGTCTTTGCGGGAACTCCCGCCGCGGTGGCAGTCGGTGACCAGGATCTGACGCCGTTCTACCAGCAGCACCTGTCGTGGGAACCGTGCGGCACGGAGGTGCAGAGCGGCGCGCAGAGCGGGGGCGTCACCGAGCCGCCCGGCTTCCGGGAGCGCCTGGAGTGCGCCCGGCTGACGGTGCCGCGGAACTACTCCGACCCCGGCCGGAACACGATGCAGGTCCAGCTGATCCGGCTCAAGGCGACCGGGCCCGGCAAGCGGCTCGGCTCACTGGTGCTCAACCCCGGGGGACCGGGTGCTTCCGGCGTCAACTATCTGATCGACAGCGGCAGCGCCTTCGCCCGGCTGGGACAGCGCTACGACATCGTCAGCTTCGACCCGCGCGGCACCGGCCACACCGACCCGGTCTCCTGCGGCAGTAAGCTCAGCCCGCCCCCCGCCACGGGCGAGGACAACAGCCTGGCCGCGAAGGAGAAGCGCATCAACGAGGCCTGCGGGCGCTACTCCGGCGGGCTGCTGCCCTGGGTCGGCACCCCCGATGTCGCCCGGGACATGGACGTACTGCGCGCCGCGGTCCACGACGACAAGCTCAACTACCTCGGCTTCTCCTACGGCTCCAAACTCGGCGCGGTCTACGCCCATGAATTCCCCCGCAAGGTCGGCCGGGTGGTGCTGGACGGCGTCGAGGACCCCGGCAAGAACACCTGGCAGACCGCGGTGGCCCAGGCCCGCGGATTCCAGCGGGCGCTGGACGACTTCGCCGCCGACTGCCTCCATGGCACGAGCTGCCCGCTGGGTACCGATCCGCATCAGGCGCAGGAGCAACTTCGCAGCTGGTACCGGAAGTTGAGCGAGGCGCCGGTGAAGGTGAAGGGGGAGACGGTGGACGAGACCACCTATGTGTACGCCCTGCGGGAGTCCCTGTACAGCAGAAGTGACTGGCCGCAGTTGCGCCAGGCGCTGGCTCAGCTGCGGCGCGGTGACGCCTCGGGGATCCTCCGGCTGAGCAACAGCGGGGAGGGCGGCGGGGGCGCCCACGCCGGCCGGCTCCCGGCACGGCAGGTCGGGCGGGACGAGCTGCCGCCGCCGGACCAGCTGGCCCTGCGGGCGATCGCCTGCCGGGACACCTCGGAGCGCTACGGTGCCGACGACCTCCCCCGGGCGGAGCGTGAACTCACCAAGGCCTCCCCGCTCTTCGGCCCGGACATCGCCCCGACACTGCTGGACTGCTACGACTGGCCGGTGGCGGGCGACGACTCCTCCCGCGACGTCTCGGCGCCCGGCGCCCCGCCCATGCTGCTCGTCGCCACCACCAACGATCCGGCGACGCCCTACCAGGGTGCGTTCAGCATGGCGCGGGCGCTGGACAACTCCAGTGTCGTACTGACCTATCGTGGTGAGGGTCATGCCGCCTACACCACCGGCGACCCCTGCATCCAGCGCTATGTCGACGACTTCTTCCTGAACGGCACCCTGCCGAAGCCCCGTACGTCCTGCGGCTGACGGCTGACGGCTGACGGCTGACGGCTGACGGCTGACGGCCGACCGGCCTGCCCTGCGGCCCCAACGCATCGTCGGGGGAGGCTACTTGTAGTAGCGGGCGTCCTCGACGTCGACGACGGGGGCGCCGGGGGACGGCGGCTGGGTGCGCCGCCGCTTGAGGATGCTGACGTAGGTGGCGAGGCCGATGATGCCGACGATCATCATGATGATCCCCACCAGGTCGAGGTTGATCCCGGCCATGTGCCAGTCCACCGCGAACGTGAGGATCGCGCCCACCGCGAGCAGGCCGATGCACCCGCCGATACCCATGGTGTCAACCTCCATAACTCTTGTGGCAGAAAACCCCGTTGAGGCATCGCGTACCCCGAGGCGGTCGCCTTATGTGTGCAAGGGGGCGGGCGGCGCCGCGGGCCGGTGCCCCGGCCGGGCTCAGCCGGCCCGCCGACCGCCCCTGGCGGAGGTCTTCTTCGCCGCGGCCGTCTTCTTGGCGGCGGACTTCTTGGCAGCCGACTTCTTGGCGGTGGTTTCGCCGGCGGCCGTCTTCTTCGCCGCGGTCTTCTTCGCGGTGCCCTTCTTCGCGGTGCTCTTCGCCGTACCGCGGCCGGACCGGGCGGTGCTCCGGGCGGGTTCGCCCTCCTCGTCCTCACCGCGGGACTTCCTGGCCGCGCGCACACTGTCCTGCAGGGCCGCCATCAGGTCCATCACCCCTCCGGTGGGCGGCTCCTCGCCGGCCTCGAAGTGCGGCTCACGGTGCGCCAGCTTCGCCGCCACGATCTCTTCGAGCGCCTCGCGGTAATGGTCGTGCACGTCGTCCTCGGACAGTGCGCCGAAGGAGTCCATCAGGGTCTCCGCGGCCTCCACCTCATTGGCATGGACCTCCACCTGCCGCTCGGGAAGGACCCCGTCCATCGGGCGGATCTGGTGCGGCCACAGCAGCACCTGCATCACCAGCGCGCCCTCCATCGGCCGGATCATGGCGAGCGTCTCCCGCCCGTGCAGCGCGATCTTGCCGAGGCCCACGCGCTGATGCCGTTCCATCGCCTCGCGCAGCAGCACATAGGGTTTGGCCGCGGCGGGGCTGTCGATGCCCAGGTAGTAGCCCTTGCCCATCTGCAGCGGGTCGATGTCGCCGCCGGCGACGAACGCCAGGATCGTCAGGGTCTTCGCGGTCGGCAGCGGCAGCGCGTCCAGATCCTCGTCGCTCAGCGGGACGACGGTGTCGCCGTCGCCGGGACGGTAGCCCCGGCCGATCTCGTCCGGGGAGATCTCGACGCCCTCCGCCGAGCACACGGGCTGATTACGCACCCGGCCGCCGTCCGCGGTGTGGATCCGCACGAAGCTGACGGACGCGGAGCTGTCCGTGGCGTTGTACGCCGCGACCGGGATCGTGACCAGGCCGAAGCTGATGGAGAACTTCGCCGTGGGGCGCATGGGGCCGCCTTCGTCGGAGCCATTCGGATCCATGCTAGGCGGGGCGGGCGGCGCCGACATCCCGTGCGGGACCGGGTGTGCCGATCGGGTGGCGGGGGCGGTCCGCCCGGGCGCCGTCCGTGCACTCAGCCGGCCTCGGCCCGGACGCGGCCCGAGCGGACCGCCTCCACGAGCGCCCGGTGGTCGCGCGCGTTCTGGTCCGCGTAGCGCTCCGCGAACTGCGCCAGCGCCTCGTCGAAGACCGTCCCCGAGCCGAGGTACGCGCCGATCGCGATCCGGTCGCCCGACCTGGCGTGCGCGCGGGCCAGCGTGGCGCCGCAGCGCACGGCGAACCGCCGCATGCCCACCGGCGCCATCTCGTCCGCCGGCATGATGCCCTTCCAGTCGCGCAGCTGGCGTACGTAGAAATCGCGGGGGCGGCCGTCGACACCGGTGGTCCGCTCCCAGCCGAGGAAGATGTCGCTGGCGGCCTGCATCATCCGCTGGCCGTCCACCACCCGGGCGCCCTGGTTGCGGTGCCGGCTCGCCCCGGCG
This sequence comes from Streptomyces sp. TM32, assembly GCF_004122755.1. NCBI lineage: Bacteria > Bacillati > Actinomycetota > Actinomycetes > Kitasatosporales > Streptomycetaceae > Streptomyces > Streptomyces sp. TM32. The sequence goes on along the minus strand of NZ_SDIG01000025.1, from coordinate 40,144 downwards.
TAGGGGGCGAGTACCGACTCGTCGGCCTCCTTGGCCTGGAGCAGCAGCGGATCGTCGGTGTCCTTGCCGAGCAGCAGCAGGATCCAGCAGCGGGTGCCCACGCTGCCCACGCCGACGACCTTGCGGGCCAGGTCGACGACCCGGTACTGCTCCAGCAGCCTGCGGTGGTCCGCGCGCAGACTGCGGCCGTAACGGGCGATGAGATCACTGAGGGTGCCGGCCATCCGGTCGCCCTCGGGGCCCGGCAGCAGGTCGTGCAGCGGCACGATCAGCGGCGGATCGGACGCGATCCGCACCTGCCCGCCGCTGCGCCGGGTCAGCTTGCGGAACGCCTGCAGGGTGTCGTGCCCATGGGCGTCCTCGATGATCCGGGCCAGCCCCGCCCGGCCCCTGGCGCCCAGCTCTCGGGCCTCCTCGGCCTCGATCTCGGCCATGTCGGCGTGTGCGTACCAGACCTCCAGGGTGCGCATCCGCGCGTACCGACGCATCTGCTCGCGGTAGGAAGCGCCGGCGGCCCGGACGATGCCGGCCCGTTCCGGTTCGCTGAAGCCGTTCTGACGGCCCGCGATGGCGAAGCTGGCCGCCAGTCGCTTGACGTCCCACTCCCACGGGCCGGGCAGGGTCTCGTCGAAGTCGTTGATGTCGAACATCAGATGACGCTCGGGGGAGGCCAGCAGCCGGAAATTCAGCAGATGGGCGTCCCCGCACAGCTGGGCCCGCAGCCCCGTAGACGGTGTTGTGGCCAGATCCGCCGCCATGATGGCGGCCGCACCGCGATAGAACCGGAACGGTGACTCCAGCATCCGCCCGTAGCGAAGGGGAACCAACTCCGGGACACGGTGGGCCGATTGCCGCTCGACGATGTCCACCGGATCGGCCCGGTCCGGTGCCGGGGTGAACTCCGCATGACGGGAGCGGGGCACTTCGGAGCGAAGTGCCCTGCCCCGTTCCGCGCGTTCCCGCGCGGCGGGTCCGGTGGCCATGAGGCGCAGCGGGCCCGGTCAGACGGCGACGGCGTGGCGGTGTTCTCCGGCACACAGCGCCCAGATGATGAAGATGTCGATGGCGATCACCACGATGGCCCAGAACGGGTAGTGGGGGATCCACAGGAAGTTCGCGAGCGCGCTCAGGCCCGCGAGGATCACACCGACCACCCGGGCCCACGTCGCGCCGCTGCTCAGCAGGGCGATACCCGCGATCAGGATGACGATGCCCAGGATGAGATGGATCCAGCCCCACCCGGTGAGGTTGAAGGAGAAGACGTAGTTCTGCGTGGTGACGAAGACATTGTCCTTGGCGATGGCGGAGATGCCCTCCAGGGCGGTCATCGCACCACCGAAGATCATCAGGACTGCGGCGAATGCGGTCCATCCGCCCACAGTCTGCTTCTGAGAGGCCATGGGTCACTCCTCTGCTCGAGAAACCTGGCCGACCACACCGGACCCGCCGGTGATCATGCCGTGACACCACGGTTCCACAGGTACGCGGAACCCGCATGTCAAGGACGTTCGCGGGCCTGCAGCACGCCCGCCACCGCAAAGCAGAGCGCGCCCGTGAGGGTCCCCCAGTTGGCGACGCCGACGTTCACGAGACTGTCGGTCGCGGGCCGGGTGAAGGCCGCCAGCGCGGAGACCATGAAGAGCGCCGAACCCAGCTGATTGACCGCGACGATCCACCAGCCGAGGCTGCGCCCGTGGAAGCACGGCCGGCCGTGGCAGACCTCGATGACGGCCAGATGCCCCGAGACCAGGAACAGCACGCAGCCGATCATGTCGGGGGTCCACACCAGCCGGTTCGTCTGCCGTGCCGTGAGCCCCTGCAGAAACGCATCCAGCAGATTGACGCCGAACACCAACGTCCCCTGGAACAGCAGAAACGTACTCAGCCAGTCGACCCGGCCGGGCTCGTAGCTCCACCACCGGAACGCGTGCGTGGTCAGCTCACCTGCCGTACCCTCCCGGCGCGGAGCATTGACGGTCTGGGCCAGTGAGGCATAGCCGCCGAGGGTGAAGAAGACCCCGCCGATGAAGTAGGCCGTGGCGCTCAGGGTCGGACCCGCGGTGCTGAACTGGGCGAGCGCCGCACCGACGGCGAAGAGGAGCCCGCCGATCGTGAAGGAGCCCGCGGCCAGGCTGTTGAGCCTGCGCAGCCGTGCCAGAGCCGCGGAGTCGGCGCGCCGCTCGCTGCTCTCGGCGGCACCGGCGGGCCGCACCGCGAGCGTCCCGCGCTTGCGGGCCGCCCGGGACTCCCAGACGGCGGTGCCGCCCTCCTCCAGGCGCCAGGTCAGCCGGGTGATGAACGGTCCCGCACCCTCGGCGCGCTCCTCGGAATGCCCCACCCGCCGAGACTAACCAGCCCGTGCGGGAATGCCGGTAGCGCCTCGTCAGGTCTTGTGCACCAGACGGGCCAGATGGGCCAGCGCGAGCTCATAGCCGTGGGCGCCCGCCCCGCAGATCACCGCGTCGGCGACCCCGGACACGTAGGAGAAGTGCCGGAACTCCTCCCGCCGGTGAATGTTCGACAGATGCACCTCGACGATCGGGACGTCCGCCGCGGCCAGTGCGTCGCGCAGGGCGACGGAGGTGTGGCTGTAGCCGGCCGGGTTGATCACGATCCCGTGGTGTGCGGTCCGTGCCTCCTGCACGGCGTCGATGAGGACGCCCTCGTGGTTGCTCTGCCGCAGGTCGGCCCGCAGCCCGTGGGCGGCGGCGGTGCGCCGGCACAGTGCCTCGATGTCGGCGAGGGTGTCCCGCCCGTAGATCTCGGGCTCACGCAGCCCGAGCAGGTTGAGATTGGGTCCGTTGAGGACCAGGACGGGGACGGCGGAGGCCTGGTCGGCGTCCGGGTTCGGCATGTTCTCTCCCGTGCAGAGGTGCGCGGTGCGCGCCCGGCGTCTGGATGAACCGGTGGGTTCATTGTGCGGGACGCCGCGACCACCCCGGCGCGCCGGTCGGCGCCCGGCGGCCCGGGAGCCGGTTCAGCGCGGGCCACTCCCGCGGTCGGGCCGTCCGGTCTGCCGGTCGGTGCCCGGCGCGGGCAGCGGATCGGGCGCGGGGCCGGGCTGCGGACCCGGCGTCGGCGGTGCCGGGTGCGGCGGGACCGGATCCGGTTCGGGACCCGGCACCGGCGGCGGCACCGGATCCGGGCCGGGGGCGGGGGCCGGGCCGGGCGTCGGGCCCGGAGTGGGTCCCGGCGGGCCGGGGCCGGGCCCCGGAGTGGGCGGAACCGGGTCCGGACGGGGGGTGGCCGGCGTATCTGTGTGCGCTCGCACCGTCATCTGCTCCTCACGTGTCGTTCCTGGGCGGACGGGCGCCGGGCGCTCGCTCCGCGCGGGCCTGCCGGTCTCCTTGCCGGTCCGGAGCCGCCCATGCGCCCGGCCGCGCACGGACCGCGTCCCGTGCCCACTCTGCGACGGCCCGTGGGCCCCCGCGACACAGGCGGTGCACGGACGCGCCACGGACGTGCCACCCGGACGCGGGAGCGTAGGGGCGGCCCGGGCCGGGTACTCCCGCCCGCATGAACGCCACGGACACGGACACCGGCACGGACACGGACACCGGTACGGACACGGACACCGGTACGGACAGGGACACCGGCGCGGCCTCGGTGCGGGTGGGCCGCCGTACGGTGCGCCTCCACCGGCCGGAGAAGGTGCTCTTCCCGGACGACGGGCTGACCAAGGCCGATGTCCTCGACTACTACCGCCGGGTGGCCGCGTCGATGGTCCCGCAGCTGCGCGGGCGCCCGCTGATGCTGGAGCGGCTCCCCGAGGGCCTGGGCGGCCCGCAGTTCATGCAGAAGGACACCCCGGGCCACTACCCCGACTGGATCCGGCGGGCCGAGGTCGCCAAGGAGGGCGGCACCGTCACCCATACCGTCTGCGAGGACAAGGCGACCCTCCTCTTCCTTGCCGACCAGGCCTGTCTCACCTTCCACCGCTGGCTCTCGCGCGCCGAGCGTCCCCTGCACCCGGACCGGCTGGTGTTCGACCTCGACCCGCCCGGACCGGACTTCGCCGCCGTACGGGAGGCCGCCCGGCGGCTGTGCGCGCTGCTCGACGAGCTCGGCCTGCCGGCCGCGTTGATGACCACGGGATCGAAGGGCCTGCACGTCATCGTGGCGCTGGACGGCAAGAGCGACGTCGACACGGTGCGCGGCTTCGCCCAGGACGTGACGCAGGTCCTGGCGGAGCGTCACCCGGACCGGCTGACCACCGCGGTCCGCAAGAAGTCCCGCGGCGACCGGCTCTACCTCGATGTGCAGCGCAACGCCTACGCGCAGACGGCCGTCGCCCCCTGGTCGCTGCGGCCGAAGCCGGGCGCCCCGGTGGCCACGCCGATCGGCCGCGACCAGCTCGACGAGCGCGGACTCACCCCGCAGCGCTGGTCGTTGCGGGACGTCGCGGGCGTCCTGGAGCAGGCGGCCGCCCGGCCGTGGTCCGGGGTGCCGGCCCGTGGACGGTCGCTGCGTACGGCGCGCAGGCGGCTCGACGCGCTGCGCTGAGTCCCCGCCGCGGCGGGCCCGGCCCGCCCGTACGGGGCGGCATGTCCTTGCGCCCCCTGGCCCAACAGCCGTTTCCCGTGCGGCGGACCGGGGAGGGTGACCGCGGACGAACCGACCCGAGCAACGGAGGACATGGCGTGGCAGGCACTCTCCCCCTCGCCCCCGGGAGCCCGTACGGGACCGCGGCATGAGCCCCCGCGGCGGGCAGCGGGCCCTGGCGCACGCCCTGCTGGAGCGGCACGGCGAGACCTTCGCGGCACAGAGCGGGATCCGTATGGGCAACACACCGCAGCCGCTGTACCAGCTGCTGGTGCTGGCCGGGCTGCTCAGCGCGCGCATCCGTGCGTCCGTGGCGGTGGCGGCCGCCCGTGCCCTGTTCGATGCGGGGCTGCGCACCCCGCGGCGGATGGCCGGGGCGACCTGGCAACAGCGGGTCGACGCGCTGGGGGAGGGCGGCTACCGGCGCTACGACGAGCGCACCGCCACCCAGCTCGGTGACGGCGCCACCCTGCTGCTGGACACCTACGGCGGCGATCTGCGGCGGATGCGGGAGGCGGCCGACGGCGACGCCACCGCGCTGCGCCGGGCCCTGCAGGAGATCCCGGGGATGGGGCCCGCGGGCTCCCACATCTTCCTGCGCGAGGTGCAGGGCGTCTGGCCCGAATTCGCCCCGTACCTCGACGCCAAGGCCGTCCAGGGTGCGGAGCGGCTGGGCCTGCCGGGCGAGAGCCGGCAGCTGGCGGGGCTGGTCGGCCCGGACCGCACCGCCGCGTTCGCCTCCGGGCTGGTGCGCGCGGCGCTGGACCGGTCCGTCGTCGAGGACGTACGCACGGCCGCCGGCGCCTGACCCGGCGGGCGTCCGGCTCAGCCGCTCCAGGTCCAGTCCGCGACCTCCGGCAGGTCGGTGCCGTACTCCCGGATCCAGGCGTGATGACGGGTACGGGCGTCGGCCATTTCCTGCCGGAGCGCGACCGCGCGCACCCCGAGGCCGGGCACCCGGTCGACGACGTCCATCACCAGCCGGAACCGGTCGAGATCATTGCGGACGACCATGTCGAAGGGCGTGGTGGTGGTGCCCTCCTCCTTGTAGCCGCGGACGTGCAGATTCTCGTGGCCCGCGCGGCGGTAGCCGAGCCGGTGGATCAGCCACGGGTAGCCGTGGTAGGCGAAGACGACCGGCTTGTCGCGGGTGAAGAGGGCGTCGTACTCGGGGTCCGGCATGCCGTGCGGATGCTCCCCGGGCGTCAGCAGCCGCGCCATGTCGACGACGTTGACCACGCGCACCGCCAGCTCCGGCAGATGCCGGCGCAGCAGATCGGCCGCCGCCAGGGTCTCCTGCGTGGGCACGTCCCCCGCGCAGGCCAGCACCACATCGGGGTCGCGGCTGCCGTCCTCGGTGCCCGCCCACGCCCAGGCGCCGGCGCCGCGCGCACAGTGGGCGCGGGCCTCGTCGAGGGTGAGCCAGTCGAAGCTCGGCTGCTTGCCGGCCACCATCACATTGACGTAGTCGCGACTGCGCAGCACATGATCGGCCACCGCGAGCAGGGTGTTGGCGTCCGGCGGCAGATAGACCCGGACCACCTCGGGGCTCTTGTTGAGGACGTGGTCGACGAAGCCCGGGTCCTGGTGCGAGAAGCCGTTGTGGTCCTGCCGCCAGACGTGTGAGGTGAGCAGGTAGTTCAGCGAGGCGACGGGGCGCCGCCAGGGCAGTCGGCGGGCCGTCCGCAGCCACTTGACGTGCTGATTGACCATCGAGTCGACGATGTGCGCGAACGCCTCGTAGCTGGAGAAGAGCCCGTGCCGGCCGGTGAGGAGGTAGCCCTCCAGCCATCCCTGGCACAGGTGCTCGGAGAGCACCTCCATGACCCGCCCGTCGCGGGCGAGATGCTCATCGGTGCCGAGGAGCTCGCCCTGCCAGGCCTTGCCGGTGGCCTCGTAGAGGGCCTCCAGCCGGTTCGACGCGGTCTCGTCGGCGCCCATGACCCGGAAGTCACGACGCTCGGCCGTGGCCTCCATGACTGCTTCGAGCAGTCCGCCCAGTACCCGGGTCGGCTCGTGCAGCGCACTGCCGCGCTTGTCGACCTCCACCGCGAAGCGCTCCAGCGGCGGCAGGGGCAGCTCCCGCAGCAGCAGACCGCCGTTGGCGTGCGGCGAGGCACCCAGCCGGCGCGGCCCTTCCGGCACGCAGGCCAGCACCTCGGGGCGCGGCCGGCCCTCGGCGTCGAACAACTCCTCCGGCCGGTACGAGCGCAGCCAGTCCTGGAGCTGGCGCAGATGCCCGGCGTTGTCCCGTACGCCGGGCAGCGGGACCTGGTGGGCACGCCAGGTGCCTTCGACGGGCTGCCCGTCCACCTCGTGCGGACCGGTCCAGCCCTTGGGGGTGCGCAGCACGATCATGGGCCAGCGGGGGCGCTCCGTGGCCCCCTCCGTGCGGGCCCGGTGCTGGATGGCGGCGATGCGGTCCAGCGCGTGGTCCATCGCTGCGGCCAGCGCCTGGTGGACCGCCGCCGGGTCGTCGCCGGTGACGTGGAGCGGCTCGTGACCGTAGCCGCGCAGCAGTGCGTCCAGCTCGTCCTGCGGGATCCGGGCGAGCACCGTCGGATTGGCGATCTTGTAGCCGTTGAGGTGCAGGACCGGCAGCACCGCGCCGTCGTGCACCGGGTCCAGGAACTTCGTGGTGTGCCAGGAGCCGGCGAGCGGCCCGGTCTCCGCCTCGCCGTCGCCGACCACACAGGCGACGAACAGCTCCGGGTTGTCGAACGCCGCGCCGTAGGCATGGGCGAGGGAGTAGCCGAGTTCGCCGCCCTCGTGGATCGAGCCCGGGATCTCCGGGGCGACGTGGCTGGGGATGCCGCCGGGGAACGAGAACTGCCGGAACAGCCGGGCCATGCCCGCCTCGTCCCGGGGGACGTCGGGGTAGGTCTCGGAGTACGTGCCGTCCAGCCAGGAATTGGCCACCACGGCGGGGCCGCCGTGCCCCGGCCCCCATACGCACAGGGCGTCCAGCGCGCGGGCCTTGATGACGCGGTTGAGATGGGTGTGCACCAGGTTGAGGCCGGGCGAGGTGCCCCAGTGGCCCAGCAGCCGCGGCTTGACGTGCTCGGGGCGCAGCGGGACGGTCAGCAGCGGATTGGCCATCAGATAGATCTGCCCGGCGGACAGGTAGTTGGCGGCCCGCCAGTGGGCGTCGAGGGCGCGTAGCTCGTCGGCGCCGAGGGGGCCCGGCACCGCTGCCGGGTCTGCCGCGTGGTCCGGGGTGCGGGCGTGGTCCGCTTGGTCCGCGTGGGGCATCCTCATCTCCTCACCGAGGTGGCGTGCAAGGGGCGTTCACCGGCGGAACTGTCCGGGTACCCACGCGACGGGCACGTCATGGCCGGGCACCGCGACCTGCCCGCTCCGTCCTGCGGTGCGGGCAACCGGAGGTGGGTGGTTCAGTCGGGTGGCTCGGGGGCCGGGTGGTCGCCCGGGACCGCGCCGGGGGGTTCCTCGGGTGCGGGGCCCGGCTCGTCGGGTTCCGGTGCGGGTTCCGGTTCCGCCGGGACCGGGTCCCGCGGCGCCGGCTCCGGCTCGCTCGGCACGGCATCGGGCCGCCTGGGCTCCGGTTCGGTGGTCAGCGCGGCAGCGGTCATCAGGGTCATGTTCCTCTCCTTCCTCACCATGGTCCGTCCGATGCCCGGTGTCGGCCCGTTCAGGAGGAACGGGGAGGACCACGGGGTCGCGGGCGGTGAGGGAGGGGAGCGCGGTGCGGGCGGGCGCCGAGGGCGGGGCCCTCAGTACACGTCGCGGACGTAGCGCTTGTCGGCGGCGAGCTGTTTCACATAGCTCGCGGCCGCCTCCTGCGTCAGGCCGCCGTGCGCGACGGCGATGTCCCGCAGCGCACGGTCCACGTCCTTGGCCATCCGGGACGCGTCACCGCACACATAGAAGTGGGCGCCGTCCTGGAGCCAGGACCACAGGTGGGCGCCGTGCTCGCGCATCCGGTCCTGGACGTAGATCTTGGCGCGCTGATCGCGGGAGAAGGCGGTGTCCAGCCGGGTGAGCAGCCCGTCCTGGCACAGCCGGCCGAGGGCGTCCTCGTGGTAGAAGTCCGTGGCGCGGCGCTGCTCACCGAAGAAGAGCCAGTTGGGGGCGCGGTGGCCGCGGGCGCGCCGCTCGTCGAGGAAGCCGAGGAAGGGCGCGACGCCGGTGCCGGGGCCCACCATCACCATCGGGGTCGCCGGATCGGCCGGCGGACGGAACTGGGGGGTGCGCCGGACGAACACCGGCACCGGGCTGTCCTGCCCGGCATCGGCCAGAAAGGTGGAGGCCACGCCCTTGCGCGCGCGGCCCTGGCGGTTCTCGTAGCGGACCACGGAGACCGTCAGACGCAGCAGCGCGGGGTCGGTCAGCGGGCTCGACGAGATGGAGTACAGCCGGGGCTGCAGACGGGGGAGGAGGGCCGCCCAGTCCGCCGCACCGGCCTGTACCGGGTACTCGGCGAGGACGTCGACGGCCTGCCGGCTCCAGGTCCACTGGGCCAGCTCACCCCGGTTGTCGGGCCGCAGCAGCTTCTTCAGGACCCGGTCACCGGTGCGTTCGGCGACGAGGCGCAGCAGAGCGGGGGTGATCCGGGTGATGTCCAGGTGCCGGTGCAGCGCCTCGCCCAGCGGCACCGCGCCCTGGCCCGGGAGGTCGACGACGGTGGCGGGATCGGCACCGGTGACCGCCAGCCACTCCGCGACGAGCTCCGGGCAGTTCTGCGGCAGCACCCCGAGCGCGTCGCCCGCCTCGTAGTCCAGTGGGGTGCCGTCGTCGTCACGGGTGTCGAAGGTGAACTCCCGCACCTCCTTGGTGGCCCCGTCCCGGCTCAGCAACTGGTTGCCGACGAGGCGGGCGGTGACCGGCGCGGCCTTGGCGGGCCCGGTGGCGGCCGGAGCCGCGGGGGACGCGGGGGCCGGGGCGGCCGCCGGCCTTCCGGTACCCCCGGGTTTCCCGGCACCGCCGGACGCCGCGGCGTCGGCCGGCCCCGGGTCGTCCGTCAGGACCGTGAGCACCTGGTCGAGCCACTGCCCGGCCGGCGCTTCGTAGTCCGGTTCGCAGTCGGTCCGCGGCACCATCCGCACCGCGCCGAGCTCGGCGAGGCGGGCGTCGAGCCGGCGGCCGTGGCCGCAGAAGTCGTCGTACGAGGAATCGCCCAGCGCGAGCACCGAGTAGCGCACGCCCTCCAGCCGCGGCGTGTCCGGCGCGTTGAGGGTCTCCCAGAAGTCCGATCCGTTGTCGGGGGCGTCGCCGTCACCGAAGGTGCTGGTGACGATGAGCAGATCGGCGCCGTCCGGCAGGGTGGCCGGTGCGGTGTCCGCCATGCTCAGCAGGGTCGCCTGCCGGCCGCTGCCGTTGAGCCGGCGGGCGGTGTCGGCGGCGACCTCCTCCGCGTTGCCGGTCTGCGAGGCCCACAGGACGACGAGCGTCCGGCCCGGGGTGTCCCCGGCCGGCGCGGCGGGGGCGTCGGCCGCGGCGGTCCGCGGCCGGACCTCGGGTATGCGGGAGAACATCCCGGCCAGCACGCCGTTGACCCACAGCGCGGTGTCCGGGCTGAAGGGCGCCTCGGGCGGCAGCACCGGGGTGCCGACGGCGGACCCGGAGTCCAGCCCGGCGAGGAAGCCGGACAGGTAGCGGCGCTCGTGCGCGGCCAGCACCGGCGGCGCGGGTTCGGCGAGCTGGAACACCCCGGCCAGCGCCGCCACCGGCACCCGCCCACCGGGGCCCGGGGCCGCGTCCGCCGCATCCGTCCCGCCCGTGTGTGCCGCCGTCCCCGGCGCGGGCCCCGGCTCTCCCGCGACCTTGGCCAGGGACACCGCGCACGCCTTGAACTCGGGCTGGAAGGAGATCGGATCGACCGCGTCATGGGTCACCGCGTTGACGCTGAGGTACTCGCCGAACAGATCGTTCCAGTGGAACGGCGCGAAGCAGTTGCCGGGCCGCACCCGGTCGGTCGGCACGGCGGGCAGCACCGCCCGGCCGCGCCGTGAGGCGACCTCCACCTTGTCGCCCTCCGCCAGCCCCAGCGCCTGGGCGTCCTGGGGGTGGATCTCCACGAAGGGGCCGGGGTTGAGCTTGTTCAGCTTGACGACCGTGCCGGTCTTGGTGAGGGTGTGCCACTGGTGCTGCAGCCGGCCGGTGTTGAGGACGAACGGGAAGTCGTCGTCGGGCAGTTCGGCGGCCGGGAGATGCGGACGGGCGAAGAACACGGCCCGGCCGGACGCGGTGGGAAAGGTCAGCCGGGGCCGGGTGCCGTCCGGCCGCTCGTCCAGGGACTGGCTGACGCCGTCGTTGAGGTAGCGCACCGGATTGCGGGCGGGCCCGTCGGCGGTGGCGCTGGGCCACTGCACGGGCGTCTCCCGCAGCCGCTCGTAGGACACTCCGCGCAGGTCATAGCCCGTCTGCGGGTTCCAGGCGCGCTTGATCTCCTCGAATATCTCCTCGGCGCTCCGGTAGCTGAAGGCGTCCTCGAAGCCCATCTCGCAGGCGACCTCGGCGATGATCCGCCAGTCCGGCCAGGCCTCGCCCGGTGCGTCGGCGGCCTGCCGCACCAGCGTCAGCGTGCGCTCCGAGTTGACCATCACGCCCTCGGACTCGGACCACATGGCGGCGGGCAGCACCACATCGGCGTACGCGGTGGTCTCGGTCTCCGCGAAGACGTCCTGCGCGAGGACGAACTCCGCGGCCTCCAGCCCCTCGATGACCGTGCGGCGGTTGGCGACCGAGGCGACGGGGTTGGTGCAGATGATCCAGCACGCCTTGATCTCGCCGTCGGCCATCCGCTGGAACATCTCGACGGTGCCCCGGCCGGGCTCGTCGGCCCGCAGCGTCCCCGGCTCCAGGCCCCACAGCTCCTCGGTGACGGCACGGTCCCCGGCCACCAGCGTGGACCGCTGTCCGGGCAGGCCCGGCCCCATGTAGCCCATCTCCCGCCCGCCCATCGCGTTGGGCTGGCCGGTGAGGGAGAACGGGCCGCAGCCGGGCCGGCAGATCGCCCCGGTCGCCAGATGCAGGTTGATCAGGGCATTGGTGTTCCAGGTGCCGTGGGTGCTCTGGTTCAGGCCCATGGTCCAGCAGCTCATCCAGGCGCCGGCCGCACCGATCCACTCGGCGGCCCGGCGGATGTCCGCCTCCGGGATCCCGGTGAGCTCGGCGACCGTCGCCGGCGGGTAGTCCGCGAGGAACTCCGGCATCGCCTCCCAGCCCTCGGTGTGCTCGGCGATGAACTCCGCATCGAGCCTGCCGTCCGCGGCCAGCAGGTGCAGCAGGCCGTTCAGCAGCGCCAGATCCGTCCCCGGCTCGATCTGCAGGAACAGGTCGGCCTTGGCCGCGGTGGCGGTGCGCCGGGGGTCGACGACGATCAGCTTGGCGCCCGCCTTCACCCGTTCCATCAGCCGCAGGAAGAGGATCGGGTGGCAGTCGGCCATGTTGGAGCCGATGACGAGGAAGACGTCGGCGTGCTCGAAGTCCTCGTACGAGCCGGGCGGGCCGTCCGCGCCCAGCGACAGTTTGTAGCCGCTGCCCGCGCTCGCCATGCACAGTCGCGAGTTGGACTCGATGTGCCGGGTGCGGACGAAGCCCTTGGCGAGCTTGTTCGCCAGATACTGCGCCTCCAGCGTCATCTGCCCCGAGACGTAGAGGGCGAGGGCGTCCGGGCCGTGCTCGTCGATGATCTCCCGCAGCCGCGCGGCGGTCCGCTTGACGGCCGTGTCCATGGCCTCGGCCACCGGCTCGTCGCCGCGGTCCGCGCGCACCAGCGCGGTCGCCAGCCGCCCCGGCGCCGAGAACAGCTCGGCGCTGGTCGCGCCCTTGGTGCACAGGCGGCCGGCGTTCGCCGGGTGGGCCTTGTCGCCGGCCGCCTTGCGCACCGTCCGCCGCCCGTCCCCGTCCGTCGCGACGTCCAGTACGACCCCGCAGCCGACACCGCAGTACGTGCACGCCGTCCGCACCTGCGAAATGCTTTCTGCCGGCGGTTCCGGTGCGGTCACGGACGGTCCCCTTCGTGGTCGGCTGCTGTGCTCCCGACCTTACGAACGGCCCGTTAACCAGGTGTCACGGCAACCGCCCACCCGTCGTTACGGCGACCACACAGTGGCCGGCGGCGCTCCGTGAGGCGCCTGCCGACCGTCCCTGAGCTGCGCGGACCATGATCACGCCGCGCCGCGCGGCCCGGACTGTGCGGGCGACGTGATCATGGTCCGCGCCGCCCCGGCACCCCGCCGTCGGCCCCGGAGGCCCGCGCGGCGCACGCCGGGCGGGCGGCGGACCGCGGTGGGGCGCAGTACCTCAGCCCTCCCCGCCCGCGCCGGGCTCCGCGGCGTCCAGGAAGTGGAAGCCGGGGCGCGGGTGCATCAGGAAGTCGTGGTGCGAGATGTTCCAGGCGTACGCGCCGGCCACGCCGAAGACCAGCCGGTCACCGGCCCGCAGCCCCGGTGCCGGGACCCCGCGGGCGAGGACGTCCTTGGGGGTGCACAGCTGCCCGGTGACGGTGACGAGGCCGCCCTCCGCCGCCGCCCGCGGCCAGGGGTGCGGCCAGGGCGCCTCGGACGGAAGCACGGTGCAGGGCTGGTCGTGGCCCTTGGTCGCGGGGGTGCGCAGATGGTGGGTGCCGCCGCGCACCACGGCGAACTCCTCGCCGTGGCTGCGCTTCACGTCCAGCACCTCGGTCGCGTACCAGCCGCAGTACGCGGTCAGCGCCCGCCCCGGCTCGATGCGCAGGGTGAGGTCCGGGTGGGCGGCGGTGAGCCGGGCCAGGCCCGCGCCGTAGGCGGCCCAGTCGAAACGCCGCTCCGGGGCGGCGTAGTCGACCGCCATGCCGCCGCCGATGGTCACCTCGGACAGCGGGACGCGGTGCCGGGCGGCCAGCGCGGCGGCCCAGGTCACGATGGCCTCCGCCACGGAGAGTTGCTCGGGCGCCGCCAGGCCGCTGGCCAAGTGGGCGTGGATGCCGCGGAGTTCGAGGTGCGGGTAGCTGCCGTCGGTGAGCAGGGTGATGACCTCACCGGCCCGGTCGGGGTCCAGCCCGAAGGGGGTCGGGCGGCCGCCCATGGCGAGCGAGCTGCCGTCCAGGGAGCCGTCGGCGACCGGCAGGTTGACGCGCGCCAGCACCGCGATCCGGCGCTCCGGTACGTGGCGGGCGGCCAGGCTCGCCAGCATGTGGAGCTCGTACACGCTCTCCACGTGGAAGCGCTGTACGCCGGTCTCCAGCGCCCGCACGATCTCCGCGGGCGTCTTGCCCGGTCCGCCGAAGGCCAGCGGAGCGTCGGGCACGGCCTTGGCGACATGTGCCAGCTCGCCGCCCGAGGAGACCTCGTAGCCGTCCACGTACGGGCGCAGCGTCCCCAGGATCTCCGGTTCCGGGTTGGCCTTGGCCGCGTAGTACAGCTCGACGCGCCCCGGCAGCGCGGCCCGCACCTCGGCCAGGTGCGCGCGCAGCGCCGCCATGTCGTAGAGGTAGGCGGGCAGTTCCTCGGGTGCGAGGGAGCGGACCCGGTCGCGGACCGTGGCGGGAAGGGTGGGGCTCGGGGTGGTCATCGGGCGCTCCAGGGGGTGGTGTCGTCGGTGCGGACCGCGCCCGACAGCACGGATTCGGCCAGCGGCGAGGGCAGCCGCACATAGCCGGCCTCCCGGTCGGCCTTGCGCTCCCAGCGGGTGAGCAGATTGGCCTTGGCGGGCAGCGGCACGCCGGCCAGCAGGGCGGCCAGCCGCGGCGGGCAGCCGTAGCGGTCCGCGTGGGTCTGCAGGGTGCGGCGGACCTGCGCCCACAGCTCCGTCTCGGTGTCCGGGTGCAGATCGGCGAGCGCGGCGAGCATCTCGGCGACGTGGTTGACCAGCAGGCAGTACACCACGCGGTCCCAGCCGCGCTGGGCGTCGTACGTCATCGGTGCGGCCACCTGCTCCGGCAGCGAGGCCAGCAGCTCGGTGTGGTGTTCGGGGACGAGCTTGGTGCCCTCCAGGTCGCGGAAGAGGACCTGCGCGGGCATCCCGTCGCCGTCGACGCAGACCAGGACGTTCTGCAGATGCGGCTCCAGCACCAGCCCGTGGTCGAAGTAGGCGGCGAGCACCGGCGGGAGCAGCAGGGCGAGGTAGGCGGCCCACCAGTCCAGCGCGGCCTGCGGGCCGGCGCCCGCCAGCAGCCGGGAGACGTGCGCCGGGCCGGTGGGGTACTCGTCGGCGACGGCGGCGGCCAGCAGCGGGGTGGTGCCGGGCAGCAGTCGCTGGGCGAGCCCCTCGCGGACGATGACGCCGAACCCTTCGAGCAGTTCGGTGGCCGGGCGGCCGTCGGCGCCGGGCAGCGCCAGGCTGCGGTAGGCGGGCTCCTGGAGCACCGCGCTTCCCGGGAAGCGGGTGGCGAGGTCGGTGAGCTGCGGCGCCAGCAGCCGGGTGAGCGCCACCGCGCCGGACAGCTCGTAACTCGCGTTCTTCCGGAGGCAGTTGGTGATCCGGACGTTCAGGCTGAACTTGAGGAAGGTCGCGCCGTCGTAGAGCGTGCGCACGGACGCGGTGGCGGCGAACGGCGTCCGGCCGCTGCCCAGGACGCGGATGTCGCCGCGCTCCAGCGCCTCCGTCAGGCCCGCGTGGTCGCGCAGCAGCTCGTACTGCCAGGGGTGGACGGGCAGTAGCCGGTAGCCGTCCGGGACGTCGGGGTGCAGCGCGTCCAGCACCGCGGTGGCGCCGTCCGCGCAGGACTCCTCGGCGATCAGTTCGTCCCGCACCGCGAGCAGCAGCAGCGGGAAGGCGGCGCCGGTCTCGGGGGCGTACGACTGCCAGGCGGTGGGGTCGCCGGTGCGGGCCTTCGGGGTCGGGTGGAAGCGGTGGCCGAAGAGCAGCGACTGCTCGGAGGCGACATAGGCGGCCTGCCAGTCCCCCGCGGTGTGCTCCCCGGCGGCCGGGCCCTGCGCACGGGCCGCGAGCGCGGCGGACACCGCCTGGTGGCTGGAGGCGATCTGCGCCAGGAACTCCTCGTTGTGCACCCCGGTGCGCAGCGACAGCTCGGCGTGCGCGTACTCGGCCAGCCGCCGCCAGCCGACCTCCGCCCAGCCGCCGTCGGTCTCCTCGGACACCGGGCCGGTGAAGCGGTGCGCGCCCAGCAGCGAGGTACGGCGCAGCGCGACGCGCAGCAGCACGCCGCGGCGCGGCAGCCGGATCAGCAGCCGCCCGTCATCGACGGCGGTCTGGTGCTCGGGACCGGAGACCTCCCGCAGCAGACAGTTGAGCAGGGTGTGTGCCACGGCCTGGTCGGCGGTGGGCAGGCCGGTGGGGGCGGCGGATACCGGGGCGGTGCCGGGCGAATTGGTCAGCGAGGGCATCGGTGGCTCCTGCGGGTGCGGAGAGTACGGGCGAGGAGAGGGGCGGCGGTCGCGAGTCCGGTGGCCACGGCTATCGCGGTGCCGGTCAGCAGGGGGGCGACCGGACCGAACCAGTCGTTGCCGGCGGTGGCCGCCACGCCCGCGGCGACCGCGCCGGCCTTGGAGAAGAACTCGATCGAGCCGAACAGCCCGCCGGGGGCACGGCCCTTGGCGCAGTCGGCGGCCAGTACGGACAGGCACACCAGGCCGAGGGTGAGCCCGGCGCCCAGCACCAGGCGTACGGCGATGAAGGAGGCGAGCGAGCCGGCGAGCCCGTGCCCGGCCAGACCGGCCGCTATCAGGCCGAAGCCGAGGGCGATCCCGGTCCGGGGGCGGGTGCGGAAGGCGGCGTGCACCCCCATCGCCGCGACCAGGTAGCACAGGTGCGGCAGGGCGAACAGCACGCCGGACACCAGCGGATCGGTCCCCGGCAGCCGTTGGGAGATGAGGGAGATCAGGTAGGGGAAGGAGATGACGGTGGAGAAGACGAACGCGAACTCCAGGGCGTAGAGGGCGCGCAGCGGGCCGGCGTCCGGCGGGTGCCCGGCCGGGGGACGGGCGGGCTCGGCGGGCTCCGTGACCTCGGCACCCGGCGCGGTACCGTCCCCCTGCACCACGCCGGCCGGGGCGGCGGCCGGCTCCGGCAGCCTCACCAGCATCAGGGCCGCGGCCAGCGGCAGGACGGCCAGCAGGGCGTACTGGCGGTGCGGCGACAGCCACGGCGTCAGCGCGCCGACCACGATCGGCGCGAAGACCAGCGCCGCCCGCGCGCTGCCCTGCATCAGCGTCAGGGCCCGGGACAGTGCATGGCCCTCCAGGGCCGCTCCCAGATAGCCGTTCGACGCCGCGAAGGTGCCTCCGAGGACGCCCTGCACGACCAGCGCCGCGGCGAACGTGGCCAGCGAATCGGCCCAGCCGGCCAGGAGGAACGCCGCCGCCAGCCCCAACTGCGCCCGCAGCAGCAGTCTCTTACGGCCGAAGCGGTCGGCCAGCCGCCCCCACAGCGGGGCGCCGAGGGCGCCGAACAGGGTGGGGACGACATAGAGCAGACCGGCCCAGCGGGCGGCGCCGTCGCCCAGCTCGGGCAGGACCTCGGTGAGGTACGGCGGCAGGCCGAGAGCGGCGAACGAGGCCACGAAGTAGCAGCCGGCCACGGCGTTGACCTGGCGACGCGCGAGGGCCGGACGGGCCTTGGTCTCGACGGCCGCCGGCTCGGTCCGGCGGGAGGTGGCGGTGCTCATCGGGAAGCCCCCGTCGGCAGCAGGTAGTTGGGTCCGGTGGTGTAGTGCTTGTTGATGTCGGCGGCGCCCGAGCGCTCCTTGGACAGCAGCGTCCCGGCGCTGACCATCGCCTTCACCGGCAGCTCCGGCGCGTCGAGGACGTGGGCGCGCAGCGCGGCGCCCGGCTCGTGCGGCCCGGTGCCCAGCCGCTCGACGGCCTCGGCCAGCCGGTCGCGGACCAGGCCCAGCAGCCGGTCCAGCGGGGCGCGTTGGTGCCGGGCGAGGCCGAAGGCGTACGAGCCCGCGCACAGGTGGACGGTGATGGTGGTGAACAGGTCCAGCACCGGCCGGTCGTTCTCGGCGAAGATCCGCGGGTCGGCGAAGCCGGCCGGGTCCGGGGCGTCGTCGCCCAGGGTCTCCCGCAGCCGGACGGTGTTGATCCGCGGTCCGTCGTTGTCCTTGAACAGCAGCCGCAGCCGGGTGCCGCCGGCGGTCCGGTCCAGCACCAGCGAGATGTTCTGCTGGTGCGATTCGAGCGCGATGCCGTAGCCGAAGAGGGTGGTCTGCCAGTCGAAGAGCAGGGTGAGACAGGCGTCGAGCAGGGCGAGCGGGTCGCCGCCGTAGAAGCGGTCCGCGAGGTGGTCGATCACCGGCCGCCCGCCCGGTGCCCGGCTCAGCAGCGCGGCCATCGGCACGACGGTGCTGTCGTCCAGGCCGGCCGGGTAGCGGCGGCACAGCACGGCCAGCAGCTCGTCACCGGCGTGCGCGTAGCAGGTCTCGTCGGCCTGGAGGATCGCCGCGGCGAACCGCGGCTCGCGGGCGAGCACGGTCTCCAGCAGCCGCTGGCCCGCGGCGCCGTCGACGAGCGTGCCCGGCTTGATGGTGCGCCGGTTGCGCAGGCCCAGCGTGGCGGTGGCCAGCGGCAGCTTCAGGTGCAGCCGCGGGTCGGCATCGAGCGCCACGGTCCGCATCGACAGCGTCGGCACCGCGGTGAGCAGCTCGCGGTCGGACAGCACCGCCGCGTCCTCCAGGCCGGTCCGGCGCAGCGCGCCGCGCAGCGGGTCGCCGACGGACAACGGGTGGACGGGAAGGGCGAGATGGCTCTCGTCGAGGTGGCGCAGGCCCAGCTCCCCGGGCGTCGGCCAGCAGTCGGGCAGCCCTGCGGCGCCACCCGGCACGGTGACCGCCGCACGCGGCAGGGCGAGCCAGCGCAGCGCGAAGTCGGGGCGGAACTCAGGTGCGTACGCGCGGAGTTGGTCCTCGTCGAGGCCGGACCGGCCGCGGGCTGTCGGGTAGACGGGGTGGTCGGTCCGGGCGGCCAGCGTGTCGTACGCGAGGCCGCCGGCCAGGCCCTGCCAGGCGCCGGGATCGCCGCCGTGGCGGCTTGTCAGGTCGGCCTCGGCCTCGTCCCGGGTGCGGGTGTGCAGCCGCATCGTCGCCAGGGTCTGGCGGCACTCCTCGGCGAGGGCGTCGAAGCCGCCGCGGTCGGCCGGGTCGGCGAGGTCGCGCAGCGCCGTGACGACCTCGTCGAGCGTGCGCAGCCGGGCGCCGTCGGACTCGCGGACCAGGAGCGGCAGGCGGGCGGTGTGGGCGCTCTGGTAGCCGTCCTCGGCGAGCGGCAGCAGCAGGGCGCCGGCGGCCGGGCCCGCGGGGAGCCGCAGCCAGGGCCCGTCCGGGCGTTCCAGCAGCGTGCCGCGGGTGCGCAGGCCGACGACGTCCTCCCGCAGCAGCGCCCCCAGCACGCGTACCAGCAGTTCGGCCTCTTCCGCCGTCCCGGCCGGGTCGTCGGTCCGGTGCGTGGCGGGTTTCTCGGCGGTGGCGAGTGCGGTGTTCACGGCGTGATCTCCCAGCGCTCCGCGGCGACGAAGTCGTCCGCCACCCGCTCCACGGCGCCGCGGTCGGTGCCGGTGACCCGTAGCACGCCGAGGTAGTCGCGGTTGGTGCCGTAGTGCGGATGCCGCTCGCCGAGGTCGCGCAGCGGCCGGTACGCCAGGCGTACGCCGTCCCCCGTCCGGTCCGTGGCGGCGGGCGCCGCCGTGAGCGTGCCGGCCCGGTCGGCGAGGGCGTACTCCACCCGGCCCGCGCCGTCGCGCCGGGCGCCGAGGTCCGCGGGCAGCGGCTCGCCCAGATGCGCCCGCAGGATGAGCTCGAACAGCTCGATGCCCAGGATCTGCGCGAGCAGCAGGTCGCACTGGTCGCCGATGACGCGGTAGTTCACCTCGATGAGCCGCGCCCGGCCCTCGTGCACCACGTACTCCGTGTGACAGGCGCCCAGCCCGACGCCGAGTGCGTCGAGTTGCGCCGTCACCTGGGCGACCACGGGTTCCGGCGGGGCGGCGACGAAGTCCAGCCGCTCCTCGATGAAGACGGGCGGTGCGGACACGGCGGTGTGGAAGCCGCCCAGGACGTGCCGTACCCGGCCGTCGCCCAGGGTCTCCAGGGTGTACAGCTCACCGGTCAGGAACTCCTCGGCCAGCAGCGCCGCGTGCGGGCGCCGCGCCTGGATCTCCTTGGCGCGTGCCACCAGTTCCTCGGCGTCCGCGGCCAGGATCACGTCCTCGCTCGCCACGCCCTCGCGGGGCTTGAGGACCACCGGATACGGCAGGTCGGCGGCGGCGAACGCGGACGGGTCCTGCCCGGCGGCGAGCTCCATGGACCGCACCGCGTCGAGGCCCGCGGCGGCCAGGTGGCGCCGCATCTCGCCCTTGTTCTTGGCACGCAGCGCGGCCCGCCAGTCCTTGCCGGGCAGTCCGAAGTAGTCGGCGGCCAGGGCCGCTTGGGTCTGCAGATGGTCGCTGTTGGTGAACACCGCGTCGGCGCGGTGGTGGGTGGCTATCCGGTTGATGACGGCGCGGAAGTCATGGACGTCGCACTCCAGAACCTCGGTGTGCGCAGGGACGTCCCGGTGCGCCGATGGCTGGTCCGTCAGGATCGTGACGTCGAGGCCGAGGCGGGCGGCAGCGGGCAGGAACCCCTCGGTGACCGAGTCGGTGGGGTTGAGGGCGAGCAGATACATCCGCATGAGCGGGCCCCTTTGGGGTCGAGGGTGGTGCGGGGGGAACAAGAGGGGCAGGAGAGGTGAAAGAGGTCGAAAAAAGGGGTGGCCCCCGCGGGGAGGGGCCACCCCAGGGGGTCAGCCCTTCGGCAGCGGCACCCCGGTGGCCTTCGCCACGTCCGCGAGCATGTGCTCGGCGGCCTGGATGCCGATGCCGGACATCCACGTCTCGTCCGGCACGTTGAAGACCTTGTGCTGCTTGACGGCCGGCAGGTCCTTCCAGACCGGGTTGGACGTGACGTCCTTCTGCTGGGTCTTGCCCGGCGCGTCCGCGGAGGCCACGAACACCAGGTCCGCGTCGGCCTTGTCGATCTGCTCCGGGCTGACGTCGAGCATGGTCTTGGCCGGGTCGGTGGAGCTCTGCGACGTCGGCCGGGCCAGGCCGATGTCGTCGAGGACCACACCGCTGTAGGAGGACTTCTGGTAGAGGCGGGTCGGGCCGGCGACGAAGCGCACGACCGAGGCCGAGGGCATCTTTCCGTGGTACTTCTTCTTGATCGCCGCGCCCAGTGCCTTGGCCCGGGTCTCGTACTCCGTCAGCTTCCGGTCGGCCTCCTTCTCCAGCCCCAGCGCCTTGGCGTGGACCTTCAGATTGGCCTTCCAGGGGCCGCCGGTGGTCTCGGTGAAGACGGTCGGCGCGATGGCCTGGAGCTTGTCGTAGATCTTCTCGTGCCGGACCTTGGAGGACAGGATCAGGTCGGGCTTCAGGGAGATGATCTTTTCGAGGTTGGGCTCCAGCAGCGGACCGACGTCCTTGACGCCGCCGATCTCGTCCTTGAGGTAGGTGGGGAAGCCGCCCTCGGTCTTCATGTGCGGCGAGACCGCGCCGACGGGCTTGACGCCGAGGGTGGTGACGTCGTCCAGCTCACCGGTGTCCAGGACGACCACGCGCTTGGGCTTGGCGGGGATCTTCACGTCGCCGCCCATGGCGCTCTTGACGGTGCGCGGGAAGCCGGCGCCGGCCTTGCCCTGCGCCGCGTCGTCACCCTCCTTGGTGCCGCCGCAGGCGGTCAGGGCGGTGGCGCCGAGGGCGACGGTGAGCAGCGCGGCCGGCAGCCGGCGGGTGGTGGCGCGGAGGGGGAGGTGGGTCAGCATGAAGGTGTCTTCCTTGACGGGAGCGGAGGGGGAGCAAACGCCCGTGGGGGAGGCGGTCAGACGGTCACGGCGGTGTGCCGTTTCGCGCTGCTCTTCGGGACGACCAGCGGGGTGCCGGTCTCGGGGTCGGGGATCACGCGGCAGTCCACGTCGAACACGGACTTGACCAGCTCCGCGTCGAGGACGTCAGCCGGGGCGCCGGCCGCCGCCAGCCGCCCGTCCTTGAGGACCACGAGGTGATCCGCGTAACGGGCGGCCTGTCCGAGGTCGTGCAGCACCATCACCACGGTGCGGTCCGCCTCGGCGTGCAGCGCGGCGACCAGGTCGAGGACATCGAGCTGGTGCCGCAGGTCCAGGAAGGTGGTCGGCTCGTCGAGCAGCAGCAGATCGGTGTCCTGTGCCAGCGCGAGCGCGATCCAGGCGCGCTGCCGCTGACCGCCGGAGAGCTGGTCGACGGGCTGGTCGCGCAACTCCCGCGTGCCGGTGCGCCGCAGCGCCTCCTCCACCGCCTGCTGGTCCGCCGCCGACCAGGGGCTCAGCAGCCGCTGGTGGGGGTAGCGGCCGAGCCGTACCAGCGCCTCGACGGTGATCGCGTCGGGGGTGACCGGCTGCTGGGGGAGCAGCCCCATCCGCAGGGCCAGCGCACGGGCCGGCATCCGGTGGATATCGGCGCCGTCCAGCGCGACGGTGCCGGCGGCCGGCGCCAGCAGCCGGGTCAGCCCGCGCAACAGGGTCGACTTGCCACAGGCGTTGGGCCCGACGACGGCGGTGACGGCGCCGCCGGGCAGCACCAGATCCAGGCCGCCGACGATCAGCCGGTCGCCGTAGCGCAGATCGAGTCCGTGGGTGGAAAGCTGATTGGCGGTCATCGGGCACTCCTGTTCACGGAACTGCTTTGACGGATCATCAGCACCAGCAGCCATGGCGCGCCCAGAGTGGCGGTGACCACTCCGACCGGCAGCCCGCCGACCGGCAGCAGATACTGCGCCACGAGGTCGGAGGCGAGCAGCAGCACGGCACCGGCGAGGCCGGACAGCGCCAGCGTCCCGGCGGTCGGCGGCCCGGCGAGGAACCGCACCATGTGCGGGACGGCCAGCGCGACGAAGGCGACCGGTCCGGTGAGCGCGGCGGCCAGCGAGGCCAGCACGATCGCGATGACCAGGACCTGCAGCCGGGCGGCGCTGGTGCGCAGGCCGAGCGCGCCGGCCGAGTCGTCGCCCAGATCGAGGACGGCGAGCCGGCGGTGCAGTGCGAAGGCGACGAGCAGGCCCAGCGCCACCGCCCCGCCCGCGGACCACACTTCGGGCCAGGTCCGCCCGTACACCGAGCCGGTCGTCCACTGCAGGGCCGACCCCGCCAGCTCGGTGGGGAAGCGGACGACCATGAAGCTCACCGCCGCGGACAGACCCGCCTGTACGGCGAGACCGACCAGCACCAGGCGGGTCACGCTGACCCCGCCGCGCCAGCCGAACACCCCGAGCAGCACCGCGGCGAGCAGCCCGCCGCCGAGCGCGGCCAGCGGCATCAGGGCCTGCGAGGCCCCGGCGGCCAGCATCGCCACCGCGCCGAAGGAGGCGCCGCCGGTCACCCCCATGACGTCGGGTGAGGCGAGCGGATTGCGGAACAGCCGCTGGAGCAGGGCGCCGGCCACCGCCAGCCCCGCCCCCGCGACGATCGCCGCGACCATGCGCGGGGCCCGGAACTCCTGGACGACCAGCACCGTCGCGGAGTCGCCGAGCCCGAACAGGCCCTTGACCGCGTCGGCGGGCGGCAGCGCCATGTCACCGTTGGCCACGGACACCGTCACCAGGGCGCAGAGCACCACGAGTCCGACGACGGCGGTCAGCGCGGTACGCCCGCGCGCGGCGCCCCGGCGGGTCCGGCGGCCGGCGTCCACCGCCGGGTCCCCGTGCGGCGCGGCACTGCGTACGAAGCCGTTCATCGGGCCACCTTCCGGGCCAGCACTGCCAGCAGCGGCGCGCCGAGGAACGCGCTGATGATGCCGACCTGCAATTCGGACGGGCGGATGACGATCCGTCCGAGGATGTCGGCGGTGAGCAGCAGCAGCGGGCCGGCGAGCAGACAGCCGGGCACCACGATCCGGTGGTCGGAGGTGCGCAGCAGCTGGCGGACCAGATGCGGAGCGGCCAGCCCGATGAAGGCGAGCGGACCGGCCACGGCCACCGCGGAGCCGGCGAGCAGGACGACGGCCAGCCCGCCCGCGCTGCGGATCCGGGAGACCGGCACGCCCAGCGCCTGCGCCGAATCGTCGCCCAGCGCCAGCGCGTTGAGCGCCGGGACGATGGCCAGCGCGACCACCAGCCCGATCAGCAGGGTCGGCAGCACCGGGTAGAGCACCGACAGCGGACGTTCGGCCAGCGAACCGGCCAGCCAGAACCGCGCCTCGTCCAGCGACCGCTTGCTGGCCAGCATGACCGTCGATGTCCAGGACAGCAGGACGAGTTGCAGGACGGTGCCGCCCAGCGCCAGGCGCACCGGATCCAGGTCACCGGCGCGCCGCGCCAGCGCCTGGGCGAACAGCGCGGCGGCCGCGGCGCCGGCGAAGGCGAACCAGATGTACTGGACGGGCCGGGTCAGATGCAGCGCGTAGATCGCGGTGACCACCGCGAAGCCCGCGCCCGCGTTGATGCCCAGCGTCGTCGGGGAGGCGAGCGGATTGCGGGTGATGCCCTGGACGACCGCCCCGGCGACCCCGAGCGCCGCGCCGACGGCGAGCCCGACCACCGTGCGCGGCAGCCGAAGTCCCGTCACCACGAGGGCGTCCCGCCCGTGGGTGGCGCCGGTCAGCGCGTCCCAGACGGTGGACAGCGGTACGGACCGGGTACCGAGGGCGAGGCTGAGGGCGGCACAGACCGCCAGCGCCGCAAGCCCGACCACGAGCAGCGGGACGCGCCGCAGGAGGCGCGTGGCGGGCGGCGCATCGGGCACAGCGGGTGCGGTGGCAGATGGTTTGGTCGTCGACACGCGTCGCTACGTTAGGTTAGGCATACCTAAATACGCAAGCGAGGTTCCGCAGAAGTGGCCAACTATCCCTTTTGTCGGGCCAAGGTTACTCAACGGGCCCCCACCGCCCCCGACCTGGGTCGACCTACCCGCCTCCGCACCCGCGCACGCGCTCCTCCCCGCCGGTGCCCCGGTCCGTGGAGCCTGCGGGCGGGCAGCGGCGGGAGCCGGCCCGGCGCCGTGCTGCACCCGGTGGGCCACTGTGCTTTTCTGGCCAGGGGGCTGCCGTTTCGCTCAGCCGAGGAGCGCCATGAACCCCGCCCCGCCCCGTATCGCCCTCATCGGCGCCGGCCTGGGCGGGCTCCTCTGCGCCCGCGTCCTGCGCCGCAACGGGCTGCCCGTCACCGTCTTCGAGCAGGACGCCGCCGTCACCGCCCCCGACCGGCACGGCGTGCCGGAGCTGTGGCTGACGACCGGTCAGGCGGCGCTGCGCGCGGCCGGTCTCCAGAAGGAGTGCGCCGCGCTCGCCCGCCCGGCGGGCCAGGAGCTGCGGCTGCTCGACCACACCGCGACGGAACTCTTCCGGCGCGCCCCGACCCCGGGCGAAAACGGCGGGTCCGCGATCGGCCGGGGCGCGCTGCGCCGGCTGCTGCTGGAATCCCTGCCGCCCGGGACCCTGCGCTGGGGCAGCTATCTGCGCACCCTGCACCCGCTCGGCGACGGCCGCCACACCGCCGAGTTCGACGACGGCCACACCGAGACCTTCGACGTGGTCATCGGTGCCGACGGTGCCTGGTCCCGGGTGCGTCCGGTCCTCTCCGACGCCACCCCCCACTACTGCGGCGTCACCTTCGTCGAGGCGGGGTTCGAGGACGTCGACACCCGCCATCCGCGGCTCGCCCGCCTGGTCGGTGACGGCACGCTGCTGGCGCTCTCCGCCGGCAAGGGCCTGATCGTCCGGCGCCACGCCGCCGGCCGCCTCCACGTCCAGGCCGCCTTCCGCGGCTCCCAGGACTGGGCGCTGGAGGCCGGGGTGACGATGGCGGACACCGAAGCGGTCCGCGAGGTGCTGCTCGACGCCTTCGCGGGCTGGGACGACCGGCTGCTGGCGCTGCTCCGGGACCAGGACGGCGGATTCCGCAACCGGCCGCTGTTCGCCCTGCCGGTCCCGCACACCTGGACCGCCACCCCGGGGCTGACCCTGCTGGGCGACGCCGCGCACCTGATGGCGCCGTTCGCCGCCGAGGGCGCCGGCCTCGCGCTGCTCGACGGCGCCGAACTCGCCCTCGCCCTCGCCGGGGACCGCGACACCGACGCGGCGCTCGGCGCGTACGAGGCGGCCATGCTGCCCCGCGCGGCGCGCGCCGCCGAGGCCGCCACCGGCGCCCTCACCGAGGCCTTCGCCCCCGACGCCCCGCACGGCACCCTGCGCCGACTGCGCGCCGACGGCCCGTGAGCCGCGTGCCCGGGCGCCGCCGCACCAGCGGCCGGTCCGGCCCCCCCGCTCCGGTTGCGGCCCGGTCGCACCCGTCGGACCATCGGCAGCGTACGGCTACCGATCGGCAGCGGACGGACGTGCACAGCCCCGTCCGCCACGGCCCGGCGCGGAGGACGGAACACACCGTGAAGATCACTGAGCCCACTCCCGGTGCGCCCTGCTGGGTGGAGCTGGGCACCTCGGACGTGGACGCCGCCAAGGTGTACTACCGCCAGGTCTTCGGCTGGCGCGCCGAGACCGACCCGCGCCAGGAGGCGGGCGGCTACACCACGCTGTACCTGGGCGCCGCCCCGGTCGCCGCGCTGACCCCGCTCTACGCCCCCGGGCAGCCGACCGCCTGGACCGTGTCGTTCGCGACGCGGGACGCCGACGCGCAGGCCGCTGCGGTCACCGAGGCCGGCGGGCGGCAGCTGATGGGACCGATGGACGTCTTCGACCTGGGCCGCTTCGCCGTGCTGGCCGATCCGGAGGGCGCGGTGTTCTCGCTCTGGCAGGCCCGTTCCTTCGCGGGCGCCGCCCTCCTCAACGCGCCGGGCTCGCTCGGCTGGGTCGAGCTCGCCACCCGGGACGCCGAGGCCGCCAAGGCCTTCTACACCCGGGTCTTCGGCTGGACCGTCGGTACCCACGCGGACTACCCGCAATGGGGCATCGACGGCGCCGACTTCGGCGGGCTGAGCGCACTGGACGAGTTCTATCCGGACGACGTGCGGGCGCACTGGCTGCCGTACTTCGCGGTCGCCGACGTGGACGAGACGGCCGCCCGGGCCGCGGAGTCGGGGGGCATGCTGCTGGTGCCCCCGACGGACGTGCCCGACGGTCCGCGGATCGCGGTGATCCGGGATCCCCAGGGCGGCTCCTTCGGGATCCACCGCGCCGGCGCCGAGGGCTGACCGGCGCCGACCCGGGTCCGGCCGCGCGCCGATGACGGCGTGTCACCCGGCAACCCTTGCACTGTCACACGATTGGCTGCCTGTTCGTCGTTTCACCACATTCCGGGGGTGAAGTGCGCGTAATGTCCGGCTGTGCACCAATGGGTGGCATTGCGCGTCAAGAACAGGAGACCCCCTATGTCCACGACCGAAAACCTCGTGGCCCGAGGTAGAGAGCTCGCGGCCGGCGCGGGCGCACTGGCCGCGGTCGTCGCCGTCGGTGCGACGCTGTTCGCGGCCCCGGCCCAGGCGGCACCCGGACCCCTCAAGCCCTATGGCGTCGTCACGGCCAAGCGAGGCCTGAGTGAGCGTCAGTACCCCAGCACGGACTCCTCCGTGCGGGGCTACCTCCGTCACCGCTCGCAGGTCGGCCTGGTGTGCAAGGTGCGCACCCAGAACGTCCGCGGCAACTCCGTCTGGTACCTGACGCGCAGCGAGCGGCCGGCCTGGGTCTCGGCGAAATACGTGACCAACAGTGGGTTCGTCAAGTACTGCAAGGACGTGCAGCACCACCGGGTCCAGCCGAGCAACCCGGCGAAGCACGCCGTGGGCTGATGGAGTCCGGGGAGGGCCCGGTCCGGTGCCGCGGAGGTGCCGGGCCGGGCCTTCGTGTGTCCGCGGCCGGTCCGCGCACCCTTCCGTATTTCTGGAACAAGTTCTACTGTGCCCCTCGATCCGGCAGCCGACGACCCGTCAGCTTCGCGGGCGACCCCCGGGCCGGACGACCGGAGCGGACGAACTGGAGGGGCCGTGCACCTCGAATACACCCCCGAGCAGCAGCAGTTGCGCGCCGAGCTGCGCACGTACTTCGCCCGGCTGGTGCCGGACGACGCCTCGGCACGGTACGCCGCCCCCGCCGACCGGAAGCGCTTCTACCGTGAGACCGTGCGCCGGCTGGGTGCCGACGGCTGGCTCGGCGTCGGCTGGCCCACGGAGTTCGGCGGCCGCGGGATGTCCCCGATGGAGCAGTTCCTCTTCTTCGACGAGGCCGCCCAGGCGGGGGTGCCGCTGCCGCTGATGGCGCTGAACACCGTCGGGCCGACGCTCATGCAGTACGGCACCGACGAACAGAAGGCCTACTTCCTTCCCCGGATCCTCTCCGGCGAGCTCGACTTCGCCATCGGCTACAGCGAACCGGACGCCGGCACCGACCTGGCCGCCCTCAAGACCCGCGCCGTCCGCGAAGGCGACGAGGACAGCGGCCACTACGTCGTCAACGGACAGAAGATCTGGACGACCAACGGCGACACCGCGGACTGGGTGTGGCTCGCCGTACGCACCGCCCCCGACGCCCCGCCCCACAAGGGCATCACCATGCTGCTGGTCCCGACCAGCGACCCCGGCTACTCCTGCACCTTGATCAACACCCTCGCCTCGCACGACACCACCGCCAGCTACTACGAGAACATCACCGTCCCGGCCTCCCGCCGCGTCGGCGAGGAGAACAAGGGCTGGCGGATCATCACCAACCAGCTCAACCACGAGCGGGTCACCCTCGCCGCCCACGGCACCATGGCCATCCGCGCCCTGCACAACGTCCAGCGCTGGGCCGCCGACACCAAGCTCGGCGACGGCCGCCGGGTGATCGACCTGGGCTGGGTGCGTGGACGGCTGGCCCGTACCCACACCAGACTGGATGCCATGAAGCTGCTGAACTGGCAGATGGTCGACGCGCTCCAGCAGGGCACCCTCACCCCGCAGGACGCCTCCGCGGTCAAGGTCTACGGCTCCGAGGCCCGGCGGGACGCCTACGCCTGGCTGATGGAGGTCGTCGGGTCCGCGGGCCCGCTCAAGGAGGGCTCGGCCGGAGCGGTGCTCCACGGCGAGCTGGAACGCGGCTACCGCTCCGCCGTGATCTTCACCTTCGGCGGCGGCAACAACGAGATCCAGCGCGAGATCATCTCCTGGCTCGGCCTCGGGATGCCCCGCGTACGGCGCTGACGCGGCAGCGGGAGGTGAACTGAGGTGTCCACGGACGACCCGGGGCTGTTCGGGCCCCGCTCGGTGACCTGGCAGCTGCACGGCGACCCGATGATGTGGATCGCCGGCGTCCGCGCGCTGTACCTCCAGGCGCTGCACCCCCGTGCGGTACGCGGCGTCCTGCAGAACTCGGACTTCCGCCGCGACGCCTGGGGCCGGCTGCTGCGGACCGCCGACTTCGTCGGCACCGTCACCTACGGCACCACCGAGGCCGCCGAACGGGCCGGCGCCCGGGTCCGCCGTATCCACCGCCGGCTGTCCGCCGCCGATCCGGCGGGCGGCGCACGCTACCGCGTCGACGAGCCGGAACTCCTGTTGTGGGTGCATTGCGCGGAGGTCGACTCCTACCTGCACGTCCTGCGCCGCTCCGGGTGCCCGGTGGACGACGCCGCGGCCGACGCCTACCTCGCCGAGCAACGCGAGAGCGCCCGGCTCGTCGGCCTCGACCCGGCCGCCGTCCCGGGCGACCGGGCCGCCCTCGCGGCCTACTTCGCCCGCGTACGGCCCGAGTTGGCGCTCACCCCGGAGGCCCGCGAGGTGGCCGCCTTTCTGCGCCGGCCGCCGACCCCGGCGGTGCTCCGGCCGGCCCGCGCACTGCTGTGGCAGCACGTGGCCCGCCTCGCCTACGGCGCACTCCCGGCGTACGCACACGAGCTCTACGGGTTCCTCGCACCCCCGCCCGCCGCCGTCACCCGCCGGCTGTGCGCCACCGGCCGCCTGCTGCGCGCCGTTCCCACCAAGGTCCGCTGGCAGCTCCCGCCCCGGCACATCCTGCGCGCCGTCGAGCGACTCGGCCCCGACACCCGCCCAGCGCCCTACAAGCTCCGCCGTTCCCCCGCCATACTGTCAGGGCAGCGGGGCACGCAGGGGGAGCTGCGCGGCTGACCGCGGAACGGGGACGGGGGCGGCGATTCACGGTGGCAGAAAACAGACTGATCCAACGACGGTACCGACTGCTCGACACCATCGGACGCGGCGGCATGGGGGAGGTGTGGCGCGCCCGCGACGAGTCGCTGGGCCGGCAGGTCGCGGTCAAATGCCTCAAGCCGCTGGGCCCGGAGCACGAACCCTCGTTCCTGCGGGTCCTGCGCGAACGTTTCCGCCGTGAGGCCCGGGTCGCGGCCGCGCTCCAGCACCGCGGCATCACCGTCGTCCACGATTTCGGCGAGGACGACGGCACCCTCTTCATCGTCATGGAGCTGCTCAGCGGCCGTAATCTCAGCCAGCTGCTGGACGACAACCGGCGCCAGCCGCTGCCCGTCCCGGACTTCATCGAGATCGCCGAACAGGTCACCGCCGCGCTCGCCTACACGCACGAACAGGCCATCGTGCACCGCGACCTCAAGCCGGCGAACATCGTCAAGACCGCCGACGGCACGGTCAAGATCTGCGACTTCGGCATCGCCCGGCTCGGCCACGACATCGGTTTCACCGCCCGGCTGACCGGCACCGGCATCGCCATGGGCAGTCCGCACTACATGTCGCCCGAGCAGATCGGCGCCCACGGCATCGACCACCGCAGCGATCTCTACTCGCTCGGCTGTGTGCTGTACGAGATCGCCACCGGCGTGCCGCCGTTCGACCTGGGCGACACCTGGGCGGTGCTCGTCGGGCATCGCGACCGGGCCCCCGAGCCGCCGCGTACGCTCCGGCCCGACCTGCCGGAGAGCTACGAGCGGATCATGCTCGACCTCCTCGCCAAGGACCCCGACGACCGGCCCCGGGACGCCGCCGAGCTGGGAAAACGCCTCGCCGATGCCCGTGCGCCGCGGCTCGCGCACCGCGCCGTGGCCGACCCGGACGAGGCCACCGTCCCGGCCCGCCCGCTGCCGTCCTGGACGCACGGCATGACCCCCGGATCCGCGGCACACCTGGCCCGGCGGCCGTACCGCCCGGCACCGGACCGGGCCGCCACGGTCCTCACCGATGCCTGGACCGGCGGCAGCGACCCGCGGCGTGACGATGCCTCCCCGGCCGCCGGTGTGGCCGGACCGCCGCTGCCCGACGACCGCCGTGCCGCCCTCGCCGCGCTGGCCGGCCGGCACACCGCCGCGCTGGACCTCGGCCGGCTGGGCCGATGGGCGGAGTCGGGCGAGGCACATCGCGCGCTCGCCGCGGAGCGGGCCCGGCTCCTGGGCCCCGACCACCCCGACACGCTCACCAGCCGGCTGGAGGCCGGCCATGCGCTGGGCCACCTCGGCCGGCACTTCGAGGCGCACCAGCTCTACGCCGAGGTGCTGGGCGGCCGCGAACGTGCGCTGGGCCCGGACCACCCGGACTCGCTGAGCTGCCGCCACCACGTCGCGCTCAATCTCGGCCGGCTGGGACGGCTGGAGGACTGTCACACGATGGCGCGGGACGTGGCCGAGGCCCGCGCCCGGGTGCTCGGCCCGCTGCACCCCGACACCCTCGCCACCCGCGGTGAACTCGCCTTCGTCCTGGGCAGGTTGGGCATGTGGGCGGCGGCGCTGCAGGTCTACCAGGAGGTCGCGGCGGCCCGCTCGGCCGTACTCGGCCCCGACCACCCCGACACCCTGGCCGCCCGCTACGAGGTCGGTATCGGCCTCGGCCGGCTCGGCCGCGGCGCGGAGGCGCTGGCGCTCTACCGGGAGCTGGTCGCGGCCCGTACCCGCGCCCAGGGCGCCGACGACCCGGAGACCCTGCGCGCCCGGCACGGCCTGGTCGTCAACCTCGGCCGGCAGCACCGCTGGCAGGAGGCGCTGGTGGAGGCCCGTGAAGTGGCCGCGGCCCGCGCCCGGGTGCTGGGCGAGGACCACCCCGACACCCTGGTCAGCCGCCGGGAGACCGCCGTGGCGCTGGGCTGGCTCGGCCGCTGGGGCGAGGCCCTGGACCACTACCGCCGGGTCGCCGACGCCCGCGTGCGGGTCCTGGGTGCCGGCCACCTCGACGCGCTGGCCAGCCAGAGCGATCTCGCCCAGTGTCTGGAACAGCTGGGCCGCGCGGACGAGGCCGCCGCCGTCCACCGCCGGCTCGCGGCAAGGCGCCAGGAGCGCGCCGTACGCGGGCGGCAGTGAACGGGCGGCCCGCGTCGGGGGCGGGTCCGGGTGCCGGCCCGCCGGCTCAGTGCGGGGTGACCCGGTAGAGCACGGTGCTGTGCGGCGGCACGTCCCGCGCCACGATGGTCCGGTCGCTCCGCGTCCGGCGGCCGGTGACCAGATCGTGCAGCCGGTAGGACCCGGCATCCGGCAGCCCGGCCGCGGCGGCCGTGACGGACAGGGTGCGCGGTGTGTCGCCCGAGTTGAACAGGGCGACCGCCGCGTCGCCGTTCTTCAGCGGCTTGGCCAGCACCGCGGAGCCGTCGTCCTGGCGCACCAGCCGCCCCTGGACGCCGAGCGCGTCCTGATCGACGGCGATGACCTTCGGGTTCCCGAGCACCTCGCGCGCCTGCGGGGACAGGCGGGCGACATCCGTGCTGGAGATCAGCGGCGCGGCCATCATGGCCCACAGCGACATCTGGCTCTGGATCTCCGCGCGCGTCAGGCCGGTGTCGCCGGCCAGCAGGAAGTCCGGGTCGTTCCAGCGCCCCGGCTTCTGGAGGGCCGCCAGCTTCACGTTGTAGCGGAAGTTGTAGAGGATGGAGGACCACTTCGCGGCCGGGGTGTGCTGCTGGAGCGCGACATCCCGCCCGCCGCGCCACAGATTGCCGACCTCCGCGGACCAGCCGATGACCCGGTGCCAGACGCTGTCCCCGTCGTACTGGAAATAGGCCGGTGCCGACACCGAGAAGGTCATCGGCCGGCCGGTGTCCCTGAGCGCCCGGCTCATCTGCCCGTACACATCCCGGTAGGTCTCCTCCTTGGTGTGCCCCGGCGCCACCGGCACGTTGCAGCCGTCCGCCTTGACGTAGTCCACCTTCCACCGGGCGAACTGCTGTGCGTCCTGGGGGAAATGGCCGAGACTGCCCGGATACTTCTCACACGTCAGGGTGCCGACGTCCGTGTAGATCCCGAACTTCAGTCCCATACGGTGCAGCTGCCGCCCCAGATACGCCATGCCGTGCGGGAACTTCTCCGGGTCCGCCACCAGCTCGCCCCGCGAGCCACGGGCTCTGCTCATCCAGCAGTCGTCCACGGTGACGGTGCGGTACCCCTTGCCCGCCAGCCCCGTACGGACCAGCGCCCGCGCATTGTCCAGGACCGTCTTCTCGTCGATCCGGCACATGTAGTAGGACCAGTCGTTCCAGCCCATCGGGGGTCTGGGGGCGAGATTCGGATACGCCCCGGCGGCCCGTGCGGCGCCGGGCGCGCGGGCCGGATCGGGGGCGGCCGAGGCCGGCGCGGGGGCCGCGAGCAGTCCGGCGGAGCAGGCGGCGACGGCGGTCAGTCCGGCGAGGGTACGGCCGGTGCGGGGTACCGGGGAACGGGACACGGGTCACCTCACGGGTGGGCGGGACGGCTGGGGGGAGGACGGCCGCGGGCGGTGCCCGGGCGGAGCACGGCCGGACGCTAGGAGCACCCCCCTGCCCGGTCAAGAAGCCGCACCGACCGGGGAGAAGGTTTCAGCCGCGTGCACCTGGCGACCCTGATCGGCGCGTGCTACCAAGAGGCATGCCGGAACGGACTTCGTATGACGCGGTCATCGTCGGCGGCGGGCACAACGGACTGGTCGCCGCCGCCTACCTCGCGCGCGCCGGGCACAGCGTGCTGGTGCTGGAGCGGCTGGACCACACCGGTGGTGCCGCCGTGTCGACCCGGGCGTTCACCGGGGTCGACGCCCGGCTGTCCCGCTACTCCTATCTCGTCAGCCTGCTGCCACCGAAGATCGTGCGGGACCTCGGGCTGCGCTTCGCGGTCCGCAAACGCACCGTCTCCTCCTACACCCCCACCGTGCGCGACGGCCGCCCCACCGGACTCCTCGTCGGCAAGGGCGAGGCCCACACCCGTACGGCCTTCGCCGAACTCACCGGATCGGAGCGGGAGTTCGCCGCCTGGCAGAGTTTCTACGGCGCCACCCGGCGGCTCGCCGAGCGGGTCTTCCCCACGCTGACCGAGCCGCTCCCCACCCGCGAGGCGCTCCGCGCCGTCATCGACGACGACGCCCTCTGGCACGCCCTGTTCGAACGCCCCCTGGGGGAGCTGGTCGAGGAGACCTTCGCCGACGACCTGATCCGCGGTGTGGTGCTCACCGACGGCCTCATCGGCACCTTCGCCGGCGCCCACGACCCCTCGCTGCGGCAGAACCGCTGCTTCCTCTACCACGTCATCGGCGGCGGCACCGGCGACTGGGACGTCCCCATCGGCGGTATGGGCGCACTCACCGACGCCCTGGCCGACGCCGCCCGCCGGGCCGGCGCGGAGATCGTCACCGACTGCGAGGCGACCGGCATCGCGACGGACGGCCGGACCGCGGAGGTCAGCTGCGCGGCGGGCACCGTCGGCGCCCGCCGGGTCCTGGTCAACGCCGCCCCGCGGGAGCTGGCCCGCCTCCTGGGCGAGGCTCCGCCGCCACCTGCCGAGGGCGCCCAGCTCAAGGTCAACATGCTGCTCACCCGGCTGCCGCGGCTCCGGGACACCCGGGTGGATCCCCGCGAGGCGTTCTCCGGCACCTTCCACATCGCCGAGGGCTACCGTCAGCTGGAGGACGCCTACCGGCAGGCCGCGTCCGGCGCCCTGCCCGCCGCCCCGCCCTCGGAGATCTACTGCCACTCCCTGACCGACCCCTCCATCCTCGGCGCCGACCTGGTCCGCCAGGGTTACCAGACGCTCACCCTGTTCGGGCTGCACACCCCCGCGCGCCTGTTCGCCGCCGACACCGCAGACCACGCCCCCACCCGCGACCGCCTCCTGGCCGCCACCCTCGCCGAACTCGACACCCACCTCGCCGAACCGCTCGCCGACTGTCTGGCGTACGACGCCGAGGGCCGCCCCTGCATCGAGGCCAGGTCCCCGCTCGACCTGGACCGCGAACTGGGCCTGCCGGGCGGCAACATCTTCCACCGCGACCTGGCCTTCCCGTACGCGGATCCGGACGCCGAGCACGGCGGCGGCGCACCGGCCCGCTGGGGCGTCGCCACCGCGCACCCCACCGTCCTCCTCTGCGGCGCGGGCGCGGTACGCGGCGGGGGAGTGAGCGGGATCCCGGGGCACAATGCGGCGATGGCGGTGTTGGAGGAGGGCGTCGGGAAGAGCTGAGGGCCGCCGGGCGGCGGAATCTGTCCCCGCGCCGCGCCATGTTTCTGACGTTCCATCAGAAACTCTCTTCCCTCGTACGGCCCGCTGCGGCATCCTGCGCGCATGCAGACGGAGCTGAGCATCACGCTGGGAATCGAGCACGCCGTCTTCGGGTTCACGCCCTTTCCCGCCGTCGCCGCCGCGATCACCCGGGCCGGCGGGTTCGGGGTGCTCGGCGCGGTCCGCTACACCGCCCCGGACGAGCTGGCCCGTGACCTCGACTGGATGCAGGACCACACCGAGGGGCTGCCGTACGGACTCGATGTGGTGATGCCCGCCAAGAAGGTGGCCGGCGTCAGTGAGGCCGAGGTCGAGGCGATGATTCCGGAGGGGCACCGCCGCTTCGTCGCCGAACTGCTCGACACACACGGGGTACCGCGGCTCGCGGAGGGCGAGGCGTCCGGCTGGCGGATCACCGGGTGGATGGAGGAAGTCGCCCGCACCCAGCTCGATGTGGCCTTCGACTATCCGATCAAGCTGCTCGCCAACGCCCTCGGCTCCCCGCCCCCCGACGTCATCCGGCGCGCGCACGACCACGGCATCCTGGTCGCCGCGCTGGCCGGCAGCCCCCGGCACGCCCGGCACCACAAGGACGCCGGTATCGACCTCGTCGTCGCCCAGGGCTACGAGGCGGGCGGCCACACCGGCGAGATCGCCACCATGGTCCTCACCCCGGAGGTCGTCGCCGCCGTCGACCCGCTGCCGGTGCTCGCCGCCGGCGGCATCGGCACCGGCGAGCAGATCGCCGCCGGGCTCGCCCTCGGCGCGCAGGGCGTCTGGCTCGGCTCGGTCTGGCTGACCTGCGAGGAGGCCGAGCTGCACTCCCGGCGGCTGACCGCCAAACTGCTCGCCGCCGGACCCGCCGACACCGTCCGCTCCCGCGCCCTGACCGGTAAACCCGCCCGCCAGCTGCGCACCGCATGGACCGACGCCTGGGACGACCCGGACGGCCCCGGCCCGCTCCCGATGCCGCTCCAGGGCCTGCTGGTCGCCGAGGCCAACTCCCGTATCCAGCGGTACGAGGTCGAGCCGCTGCTGGGCACCCCGGTCGGCCAGATCGTCGGCCGGATGAACAGCGAACGCAGCGTACAGGCGGTCTTCGACGACCTCACCCGCGGCTTCGAGCGGGCCGTCGACCGCATCAACCGCATCGCCGGACGCGCCTGAACCCGAGGAGGACAGCGGAATGACCCCAGGCTCCCCACCGCCCAACGGCTTCTGGGCACAGGCCACCGCCGACCCGGACCGCCCGGTCCTGATCGCCCCGGACGGCGAGGAATGGACCGCGGGCCGGCTGCACGCCGCGAGCAACCAACTGGTCCACGGGCTGCGCGCCGCGGGCCTGCAGCGCGGCGACGCCTTCGCCGTGGTCCTCCCCAACGGCGTGGAGTTCCTCACCGCCTACCTCGCCGCGTCCCAGGCCGGTTTCTACCTCGTCCCGGTCAACCACCATCTGGTCGGCCCGGAGATCGCCTGGATCGTCGCCGACTCGGGGGCGAAGGTGCTGGTGGCGCACGAGCGGTTCGCGGCGGCGGCGCGGCAGGCCGCCGACGAGGCGGACCTGCCGGCCGGACAGCGCTATGCCGTCGGCGCCATCGACGGCTTCCGCCCGTACGCCCAACTCCTCGACGGGCAGCCGGAGTCCGCGCCCGCCGACCGCACCCTGGGCTGGGTGATGAACTACACCTCGGGCACCACCGGGCGCCCCCGCGGCATCCGCCGCCCGCTGCCCGGCATCCCGCCCGAGGAGACCTACCTCGGCGGCTTCCTGGCCATCTTCGGCATCGAGCCGTTCGGCGACCACGTCCATCTGGTCTGCTCGCCGCTCTACCACACCGCCGTCCTGCAATTCGCCGGCGCCTCCCTGCACATCGGCCACCGCATCGTCGTGATGGACAAGTGGACGCCGCAGGGGATGCTCGCCCTCATGGACGCGCACCGCTGCACCCACACCCACATGGTCCCCACCCAGTTCCACCGGCTGCTCGCGCTGCCCGCCGAGACCCGGGCGGCCTACGACGTGAGCGCCATGCGGCACGCCCTGCACGGCGCCGCGCCCTGCCCCGACCACGTCAAACGCGCCATGATCGACTGGTGGGGCGGCTGCGTCGAGGAGTACTACGCGGCGAGCGAGGGCGGGGGCGCCTTCGCGACCGCCGAGGACTGGCTCAAGAAGCCCGGAACGGTCGGCAAGGCCTGGCCGATCAGCGAGCTGGCCATCTTCGACGACGACGGCAACCGGCTGCCCGCGGGCGAACTCGGCACCGTCTACATGAAGATGAGCACCGGCGGCTTCCGCTACCACAAGGACGAGGACAAGACGCAGAAGAACCGGATCGGGGACTTCTTCACCGTCGGCGACCTCGGCCATCTCGACGAGGACGGCTTCCTCTTCCTCCGCGACCGCAAGATCGACATGATCATCTCGGGCGGCGTGAACATCTACCCCGCCGAGATCGAATCCGCCCTGCTCAGCCACCCCGCGGTCGCCGACGCGGCGGCCTTCGGCATCCCGCACGACGACTGGGGCGAGGAGGTCAAGGCCGTCATCGAACCCGCCGAGGGCCAGCGGCCGGGCCCCGGGCTGGCCGCCGACATCCTGGCCCACTGCGCGCGACAGCTCGCCGGCTACAAGCGTCCCAAGTCCGTCGACTTCATCGCCGTCATGCCCCGTGACCCCAACGGCAAGCTGTACAAGCGCCGGCTGCGTGATCCGTATTGGGAGGGACGCGAGCGCGCCGTCTAGCGGCGGCGGGATGGGAGCGCGCACTCCTCTCGGGCATACCGTGGAAGTGACTGACCGTGTGTGCAGGTCGCCTTCGGTTGTGGGACCTTGAGGGGGGCGGACGCCGCCGCAGGGGGCGTTCGCGGGGAATCGAAGGGGGAATGGTTTCATGCTCGGCGAGGTGGAGTTCCGGAGCGACGATGTGGCTCCGGCGGACCGGTTCGACTACTGGCGTGAGCAAGTCTTCGGGAGCTTCGTGCCGATGGACATTCTCAGCGACCACGTGGCCGACTTCGCGGCCACACAGCGCATCCTGGACCTCGGCGACGTGCGCCTGCGGACGACGGAGCACTCGCCGATGACGGTACGGCGCACGGCGCATCTGATCCGGCGGTCCGACCCGGGGATCTACCATCTGTCTTTTGCTGCCGGCGGGCACGAAAAGGTTGACCATCTCGGCCGCGAGGCGGTGTACGGCGTGGGCGACCTGGCCCTCGTGGACACCTCACGCCCCCATCACGTCGAGGTGGCCGCCGGTGAGAGCGGGGGGCAGGCGCGGGGGACGGGCGTCTTCGTCCCCCGGGAGCTGATTCCCCTTCCGGCGAAGAGCGTCGAGAAGCTCATCAACCGGCCGATGTCGGGGCGGGAGGGTGTTGGCGCCCTGCTGGTTCAGTTCCTCACCCAGGTGGTCAGGGACAGCAGCTCCTTCCAGCCTGCCGACGGGCCCGGCCTGGGGACGGTGGCCCTCGATCTGATCGCCATGCTGTTCGCCCAGGCCCTCGACGCCGAGGACACCCTCGCGCCGGAGGCCCGTCGGCGCGCCCTCCGCCTGCGCATCCAGGGATTCATTCAACATCGCCTGTCCGACCCCGACTTGACGCCCAGCGCAGTCGCGGCCGCCCACCACATTTCCCTCAGTTATCTGTACCGTCTCTTCGAGGACGAAGAGGCCACCGTCGCTGCCTGGATTCGCCGCCAGCGCCTCGAACGCGCCCGCCGCGACCTCGCCGACACCGCCCTCCGTAGCACCCCCGTCCACGCGATCGCCACCCGCTGGGGCTTTCCCCGGGCGGCCGACTTCACCCGCGCCTTCCGCACCGCATACGGCATGCCGCCCACGGCCTACCGGAACGAGGCCTGCCAGGCGGCCGAGTAAGGAGGCGGTGCGGGGGCGGGGGGTGGCCAAGTGTCGCGCCAAGTGTCGCACCCCTGCCGGTCATGACTCGCTGTCAGCGGAAAAGGAGGGAGCCGCAGAACCGTCCACTGAGGTGGGCAACCCGGTCGCCCGGCTCCAGGGTGAGGCGGGCGCCGCTGTAGTGCGGCCCGGTGAAGAAGAAGGCTGTGTACCTGCCCACGTTCTTGGCCGAGCCGGGGCACCAGCCCTGGCCCCCCAGACTCCGATCACTGCGGGTCAAGGTTGTGTGCCTGCCCTTGAACAGGGGCTGCTCGTAGACGACGACCTTCGCCCTACTGCCCTCGACCGAGCCGGCGGTCGCCGGGGAATCGTCCGCGGAGGCCGGCAGCGCGGCGCCGAGCACGAGTGCAGCGGCGGCGGTGCTCGTGGCGAATATGTGACCGAGACGCATGGTGTTTTCCTTCCGTTCGTTGGTCGGTCGCCTCATGGCGATGTGGGTGACGGGGATGATGCGGGTGGCCGGTTCCCTCAGCTGCCCGCACGGTTCAGGACGCGGTAGGCGGCTGCCAGCCAACGGTCCTTGCGGGCTTTTGCCTCGTGCAGGCGGGCGGCGTTGTGCCGGATCAGTTGCCTTTGGATACGGGTCTCGGCCGCTGCCCATACCGTCACCAGCTGAGCCGCCTGCTGACAGGTCACGTCGGCGCGGGCGGTGTGGCGTTCGGCCGGGGTGGGGGCGGTCGTGTTCCAGCGCCGGCTGCCGGCGGCTGTCAGGGGGTCCGGGTAGTCGAAGCCTTCCTTCGCCATGCAGGCGTGCCATCCGCGGAAGGCACGGCGCACTTCGGGTGCGTGCCGGGAGGCGTCCAGGGCCGTTCCGGTCAGCTGGTTGAAGGCGTGGTAGTCCGGTGGGGCGGTGTCGCCGACGAGTTGGTGCTGGGCCGCCTTGAGGCACCCGCCCTTGCCGGAGGGCCCGTAGGCCGCGCGTTGCACTGCCGCGGGGAGCGCGTCGCGCTCGTCCCAGGCGTGGTTGCGCCGTACCACCGACGTCGGGTCGGGGCGCGGGTGGTATCCGTAGCGGACGACTTCGGCCGCGACGACTCCGTACCGGCGGAGGTTCGGGGGGGGCGATGTCCCGGGTGGGCACCCTGGGCAGCGCCTTCCACTCCAGGCTCAGCTTGTTCATGCACCGGCGCATGAGGATGTCCTGTGCGTCTTCCACGGCGTAGGTCTCGGCGTCATTCGATGCGTAGGCGTCCAGCGGCAGTTTCACCTGTCCGGCCTGCTGGTTCGCGTACGGCACCGGTGCGCTGGCGTGCCGGGCGTGCGCGGGCTTCTCTTCCAGCGCCGTGCAGCTGGTGGCGGAAGTGGCCACGAGCAGCACGAGCGCGGTGGCGGCCCGTGCGCGGGAGAACGACATGGTTGCCTCTTGGGGGTGAGCTGCGCGATAGGCGACGTGCGTGGGGCGGGGCGCGGTGGGAGGCGGGGT